>NZ_JBVVOZ010000011.1:0-220940 GCF_055807395.1 Bradyrhizobium sp. Kon10
CCGCGCCATCCTCGAACCGAACCCTGACCAATGTGCAATCTCTACTCAATCACCACGAACCAGGCCGCCATCAGCGAGCTGTTCCGGGTGGTCAACCGCTACGTCGGCAATCTCGCGCCGATGCCCGGCGTGTTTCCGGACTACAAGGCGCCGATCGTACGTGCTGGCGCCGAGGGCCGGGAGCTTGCGACCGCGCGCTGGGGAATGCCGTCGTCGCAGCAAGCGCTGATGGAGGCGACGAAGAAGCGCGCCAAGAAATTGGAGGCCAAGGGCAAGCCGGTCGAGTTCAAGGAACTGCTCCGGATGGAGCCGGACGGCGGCACGACCAACATCCGCAATGTGAAGAGCAAACACTGGACCCGATGGCTTGGCGTTGAGAACCGCTGCGTCGTGCCGTTCAACTCATTCAGCGAGTTCAACAAGGACGAGGGTGGTGACATCTGGTTCGCGCTCGACGAAAGCCGGCCGCTGGCCTGCTTCGCCGGCATCTGGACGAACTGGACTTCGGTCCGGAAGGTCAAAGAGGGCGAGACCACCAACGATCTCTACGCCTTCCTGACGACGGAGGCGAACGCCGAGGTCGGTGCGATCCACCCCAAGGCGATGCCGGTGATCCTGACGACGCCTGAACAGGTCGAGATCTGGATGACCGCGTCCCCGGACGAGGCATTGAAACTGCAGCGTCCGTTGCCGGACGGATCGCTCCGGATCGTCGCCCGCGGCGTCAAGGAGGATCAGGCTGGGGCGGCGACGTGACCAGCGATCCCGACGACCCGGCCAGGCCCCCTTCCCGCCAACGCAAGATCATCCATGTCGACATGGATGCCTTCTACGCATCAGTGGAGCAACGCGACAATCCCGACCTCCGAGGCAAACCGGTCGCGGTCGGCGGATCGCGCGAACGCGGCGTCGTGGCGGCCGCCAGCTACGAAGCCCGCAAGTTCGGCGTTCGGTCGGCCGTGCCGTCAGTGACCGCGAAGCGGCAGTGCCCCGATCTCATTTTCGTCAAGCCGCGCTTCGAGGTCTACAAAGCGGTCTCGCAGCAGATCCGGGACATTTTCGCCGAGCACACGCCGATCATCGAACCGCTCTCCCTCGACGAGGCCTACCTCGACGTCACGGAAAACCTGCAAGGAATCCCGCTGGCTCGCGATGTCGCGCTGGCAATCCGGGCGAAGATCAAGGAGGTGACCGGCCTGAACGCCTCAGCCGGCGTCTCCTACAACAAGTTTCTGGCCAAACTCGCCTCCGACCACCGCAAGCCCAACGGCCAGTACGTGATCACGCCGGAGATGGGTCCGGCGTTCGTCGAGGCCCTTCCCGTCGGAAAATTCCACGGCATCGGACCGGCGACCAGCGCGAAGATGAATGCTCTGGGCCTGTACACCGGCCTCGACCTGCGCAATCAATCGCTCGACTTCATGCAGGCCAATTTCGGCAAAGCCGGCGCGTATTATTACTGGATTTCGAGGGGCGTCGACGACCGCGAGGTCCGCGCGAACCGGATCCGGAAGTCAGTTGGCGCGGAGAACACGTTCTCGAACGATCTTGTGGAGTTCGAAGCGATGGTCGCCGAGTTGCAGCCGCTGATCGACAAGGTGTGGCGCCACTGCGAGGACAAGGGCGCGCGGGGCCGGACAGTCACACTCAAGATCAAGTTCAACGATTTCGAGACCATCACGCGGAGCAGGTCCACACCCCTCGCAATCTCAAGCCGCAGCGAGCTCGAACGGTTATCGATCGCTTTGCTGCAGAACGAGATGCCCGCTCCAAAACCGGTCCGGCTTCTTGGAGTTTCCTTGTCTTCGCTTCATGGCGAAGCGCCGGCCGAGCCGCAACTCGGACTGCCGATTTGAGAGGGGTATCGACCAGGATTTCAGGACGGCGCAGGCGCAGGTTGTTTGCAGCGCGGCAGAGCTCATAAATTAACATTCCTGAATCCCAAAATGAAAAGACTTGCGGTAGGATCGGGCTTTCTAAGGGGCGTACCCATGTTTGAACAAGCGACAACCGCTCTATTGCGAGCGGTACTCGACGAGGTCTGCGAAAAGCTACCCCGCGACGAGACCGGCGCTCGCACCCACGTGGCCTGCAAGATCCTGGAAACCGCAAAAACCGGCGAAGCGACGCCGGAGGTGCTGCGGCAGGTCGCTCGGAAAGCCCTCGCGCAAGCGCCGACGATGTGGCCTTGATAGACGAGGTGCGGGGGTGAATTTCCAGGTCACGGTGTTGAAGATCCTGGTGAGTTACCCCGATGGATTCGCCGTGATGGCGGACCTCAAGCGCGACATGGCTATCCTCGCCACCAGCGGCCCGGAGTGGACCGAGCGCACCAAGCGGCTGGCGGCGCGCGTGCCCGGGCTCGACATTTTTTCGGACGGTCTCGTTGAACGCCAAAATGGCGGCTGGAGGATTACTGTCAAAGGGCGAGCCGTGCTCGAATCCATGGAGGGCCGCCGAACAGAAGAGCCTGCGCTTGAGAAGGTCCCACTAGAAACCGCTGCCGCGCCGGTCCCAGCATTGCCCCAGCCCGTGGAGCGAGCGAAGCGGCGACGCGAACGTCGCCAGCGTCGCCGCGAAGCGAGCGAACGCGCGCGAGCGCATGCGTCTTGAGGGACAGCCGCCGATTTCTCCCAGCGGCGCCGACCGAAGCCTTGATCGGCTTTTCGCGCACACGAGTCCGGTTTCGCCGGAATTGCTACTGTGCCGCATGGGCCGGGTGTGGAAAAGGTCCCGCAGGCGAAGCGCGTCTCACTCCCGCGGCGCGGCGCACGCGATCTTGAGATGGGTCAAAGCAAACCGCGGCGTCATGTGTAGTGTTTGGAGTGTACCGAGCGGCACAACTACCTGTGCTGTTACGGTTGCGGAGTCCCGGACTCCTAGGCACTCCGGACTCCGCTACCTTCGTGGGAGAGGCTGAACCGGCCTCGGCTCCACATCGACTTTCGCGACGCGTTCGATGGAACGAAAGCCGGCGTGGCAGGAGGAATTCGGTTTACGCGGCCGTTTGTTGTCGGACCCATGTCAGGGGGGCAACACACGGCCCTTGATCGCGTTCGCCACGGCGCTCGAATGCACCCGGCCGGAGCCGTCTTCGCGAACGCGCATACGAACGCGCTGCTTCAGATCTTCGAGAACCGCCGGATTAAGGGAGCGGACGAGAGGACCGATGGTGGACCCAAGCGTGGAGCAGTCCCAGAACTCCTCGAAGTCCGCGAACACCCGCTCGATTTCGATCGTTCGGGTCTCGATCCCGACGAACCCAGCCTCCCTCCAAAGTACCCGCAGCGATTCGAGCCGCGCAGCATCGGTCTGAGGAGGCCGGATCGGGGGATAGCCCATGGTCTGAAGCTCGGTCTGGATCGGCTGCATGGGAAAGCCGCCGCCGGCGATGTCCCAGGCATAGGCGGCGACGAGACCACCCGGTCGTACCACCCGCTTCATCTCCGCAACGCCCTTGGCCGGACCGGGTACGAAAAAGATCACAAGAGCCATGACCGCCACGTCGAAGGACCCGTCCGGGAACGGCAGTGCCATCGCGTCCCCGATCTGGAAACTGGCCTTTGCAGCGCCGGGGCGTAGTCTCGCGTAGGCAAGCTGCCCTTGCGAAGGATCCACGCCCTCGATTGCCGCCGGCCTCGTTCTCTGTAAGACAAGTTCGGAGAACGCACCGTTTCCGCAGCCCACGTCTACCCAGGCAAGACCCGGATCGGGCGCCAGCCAGTCCAAAAACACCTCTCCGGCCAACCGGCTCCAGGCGCCCATCATGCGCTCGTATGCAGCCCCATCATCAAAACGTATCTGCTGATCTGTCATCCGCTGCGAACTCTCAGTTTTCGGGGGCCTTCAACGGGCTGTCGGCCCATTTTGGGGCGGCAGGATCACGCAGCGGGTCCCCCTCGCACCGGCTGCAGACGTGGCGTTCCTCGTGCCCCTCGTCGCACGGCGCAACCTTCATTGGCTGCCCGCACTCCGGCACGGCTTCCGGATTGGATAAACGATGGCCATGTGAATGCCCCTGCGAGCGCCAGCTTAATTCCGTGAGATGCGCCGAGACAAGTACGTTGCGCCGAAATCCGCGGCGCCCGTACTTGGCGGCTGAGCGCAATCTGCGGCGCTCGTAGCAGTTATGCTCGAGTCGCCAGCACGATTCCGAACAGTGTTGCCGCACGGGCTACGAGCTGCTCGACCGTGACCTGCTCGCGAACAGAGCAGTCGAGCTCGCCACGCCCCCGCAGGCACCAACAACGTTCCTATCGCCGCTACTGGGGCAGAGAGCCGGGACAGTGCTGTAAACGAAGTAAGGCCAAATCCGACAGTCACCAAGTGGACCAGATAAGCCTAGCTGGACACAGATCCAAACAACCGGATTGGACGGATTCTTAGATTTCCGCATAGACCTCGAGCAGATTGCCGTTGGGTGTCGCGCGGCGATCAGGATGGAAGAGCGCGTCAATCAAGGTGAGAGAGTTTCGCCGGGCTCGTGACGAAGGGAGGGCGTAGCCCGACCGGAGTTACGAGCTCGGCGTCGGCGCGATCCGCTAGGGACCGCGCCGACTGGTGATCGCGGCCGGCAGGTTATGCAAGTGGTTCTTCCGCCAAGAGGAATCACTCGCTTGCCCGGCCGGCACATCACAGATCACCAAATGAGGCTCTACATGAAGCACCGTCAGACCGACAGCCCGCCACTGGCGGCCCAGGCATCATTCAGTGCGGCGGGCAATTGCACTAGGTGGTCAATCAGGGCGTAGTTCAGCGCATTTAGTTTCTCGGGTCGTTGAGAGTCAGAAGAACGACCCGCCCTTTCGTTTCACGAAGCACCAACTCTTCCATTCAAGATCCATTTCGTCGTTTGATCAGGTGCGGACTACGCCGCAAGCGCGGTCCAGCAGCCCCCGGCCGAACCCGTCCCCCTCGGAGGGCGAAGCCCGTGCACCCCAAAAACTGATTTGTAGGAAAGCCGGAGCCCCTCCTGCGAGAAGCATAGGTAGGGCGACCAGGCACAAAAGGTCCTCCAGCGTACAGTTCCATCGAACGACTGGCGTCGAGCAGCGTTGAACCACGCATGCGCACCCGCGGTAATGGAGCGGGCGGGAGACCCCATGAACCTGCGATCCGCCAACGGCTCTCAATCCGCAAACCGCTCGCTTCGGGATCTCGCCGCCGTCGGCCAACTCCGAGGCACACTGAGCATAGACGAAATTCGCGAATCGCTTCCGATCAACCAGATGAGCGAGGAGGAAGTCGGAAGAGCGATCGCCTATCTTGAAGACAAAGGCATCGAGGTGGTGGTAGACCCGGGCCTGCTAACCGGTTCGGCACGACGCGGAGCCGCAGCGCGGTTCGATCGATCCGCCGGCGGCCCGGTCAACACGACGGCTCCAAGAACCGATCTTTCTCCTCAGCCATCGCGCAGTCTGCCCGAACAACCAGTTCCGGTCCGATCTCGCGAGCACTCCCGGTCAGTGACGGTTGTTGTTCTGTCGGCAGGCGTAGTCGTCTGCGCTCTGGCCGCCGTCCTGGTCTGGATGTTGCGGTGAGCCCCAACGCTTTCGCGCCGCTCGCTCGTACTCCGAAGCTTTTTCGCTCACGGAGAACACCAGGGTCCCGCGGCAATTTGCGCGCGAGTTGGCGATGGCGGGGTGAGTGCGCCGCCGCGCAAACCGGGTCAGTCGCCGGAGCGGGGGCGCAGCACTACGTCCGAGCGCCCGGCCATCCCTAATTCCACTGAGAGCTCGATCTGGTATCCGCGGCCGCGGTCTAGGCCCCATTCAGGGCGCGAGAGAGTCCCAGCCCAGATCAAGCTTCGCTGATCGAAAAGACGAAGCCAGCAGCATCAGAAAAAGCGCGCGATTGGCCTGGTACGTGGCGGCCGTCCGGCTACCCTCCGAGCCCTGCATGATGGTGCGACCGTCGCTCGTGCACAGGTACCACCTGCACGCTCGGCGGCGACTTCTCAGGCGAATGTCAAAAAAAGGTAGCTCGTGCAGCATCGAACGCGATTAAACCGGGGCAGCTACCAAGTAGTGTCGGCATTGCCGCTCCGGTTCAAGCGTTCGTGAAAAAAGCTTTGAAAGCCCAGGCGATCGGATATAGCCTCTTCTCGTCGGAGCTCGCACCCTTTTGCAACGGAAGGAAGCGGGCAAGCGGCCGAGGCAGCGCCGCCCCATTCAATCTCCCATGTTTTTGAACCTGAGCCGTTCGGGCGGCTTCCGCCACCCGACCCAATGCGAGCTGGCCGCAATGTCCTCGACCCCCAGCAGGATTGCGCTGTTCATCGATGGCGCCAATCTTCACGCCACCGCACGCAGCCTTGGCTTCGAGATCGACTACAAGCGTCTTTTGAACGAATTCCAGAGCCGCGGGACCTTGGTCCGCGCCCTGTACTATACCGCCTTGCTCGAGGATCAGGAATTCTCGTCCATCCGGCCGCTGCTCGATTGGCTCGATTACAACGGCTACACTGTCGTCAGCAAGCCTGCGAAGGAATTCGTCGACGCGCTCGGACGGCGCAAGGTCAAGGGCAATATGGACATCGAACTCGCGGTAGCCGCGATGGAGCTCGCGGGCGAACTGGACGAGATGGTTCTGTTTTCCGGGGACGGCGACTTCCGTTCGCTGGTCGAGGCTGTGCAGCGCCGCGGCGTTCGAGTGACCGTGGTGTCCACCACCTCCACGCAGCCGCCGATGGTCGCCGACGAGCTCCGCCGCCAGGCGGACGTATTCACCGACCTCACCGTGCTGCGAACCAAAGTCAGCCGAGACCCTCCTGAACGCCCGGCTTCCGGCGAACGCCGCGGCCGGGCCGCTGCGGCGCGCCAAGGCGGCCCGCCCGTGAAGCCGGACCAACTCATCCCTTAGTCCAACTACCTCGCCAGCGCCGCCGCGAGTCCCCCCTCAAGATGAAAAATTTTCGCTCGTCTACCCGAGTAGAGGCATTCTAACCTTGGGGAGCGCCCACCATCCTGACGAGGCGCCCTTTGTTGCTCGATCGGTATTAGATGGAACGCACAGCCCTACCGTCGTGCTTGTGGTGGACGTTCAGAAGGCTTTCGACGAGTGGGAGCTCTCGGGGCTGCGTCGCAACAACCCTCAGGCCATCGATCGGATATCGGATCTTCTTCGCTTCTTCAGGCGCCGTCGGTTGCCGATCGTCCACGTCCGTCACGAGGGGACCGGTGCAAATTCGCGCTTTCGAAGCGATCGCAGCGGCTTCTGCGTCAAAGAGGAGGCGCGAGAACATCCGGGCGAACCCGTAATCGTCAAAAAAGTGAACAGCGCTTTCATTGGAACGGACCTGGAGGCTAAGGGCTTCGAACATCGGTACCATCGTGATTTGCGGCGCCACAACCAACCGCTGCGTCGAAACCACATCCAGAATGGCCGGCAATCTCGGATTCGATGTACGTCTGGTTCGGGACGCCACCTGGAGTTTCGATAGAGTCGGACCTGACGGTGTGCTGCTCAATGCGCAAATCGATGTCACCTCGGTTCTGCCGACCGTTCAGGTCCCGACCTTGGTGTGCACCGTGTCAGCGACATCGTGGTGCCGGTCGAACTTGGCCGCCAGCTGGCGACGCAGATCCCGGGCGCACGCTACATCGAATATCCCGAAGGCGACCATGGCTTCTGGACGGGCGATACCGAGACACTGGTCGGCGACATCGAGGAGTTCGTGACCGGTCATAGAGACCCGGTGAGCCGCGGGCTCGAGCGGATCCTGGCGACGGTGATGTTCACCGACATCGTCGACTCGACGCGGCAGGCGGCCGAACTGGGCGATCAGCGGTGGCGGAGCCGACTGGACGAACACGACGCGCTCGCGCGCCAAACGATCGAGCGTCACCGCGGCGTGCTGGTGAAGTCGACGGGCGACGGAGTGCTGGCCACGTTCGATGGCCCAGGCCGCGCTATCCGGTGCGCGCTTTCGTTCAGCAGTGCCACCCATACGATCGGACTGCCCGTGCGCACGGGCCTGCACACCGGCGAGATCGAATTGCGGGGCGACGACATCGGGGGCATCGCGGTCCATGCCGCGTCCCGCGTGATGGCGCAGTCAGCGCCCGACGAAGTGCTGGTTTCAGGCGTGGTCACCGATCTCGTCGCTGGAGCGGGAATGCATTTCAGCGAACGCGGATCGCATGAATTGAAGGGCCTGCCCGGCAAATGGGATCTGTTCGCGGCCAGCGCCTAATTCATCCCGTGCCGAAGCTGCCGGCGCGCAACAGAGTTTTGTTTGGTGCCAAGCAGACTTCAAGCCTCAACTTGGTGACGCCGTAATTCCCCTGCGCGAGCCTGGAATTAAAGAAAGGGCCGCATTGGCGCGACCCTTGCCGGCAAATTTGCTCGGAATGAAATTGCAGCCCCGGCAAGAGCCATCCTGGCTATATCAACAGGTTTGTGTAATCCGGAGTACCACGGTGTTGCTTTACCGGAACCTGCCGCCTCCTCGTCGCGCTCGGCACAATGAACCTTGGCATGGCTGTGCCGACTAACCAGGTGCCGGGGTTTGCATAGTCCCCCGGGACTGGAAGCCCGCCGCCTGCACTCAATTTCGAGCAGGCGGCGCTTTTTTTGCTAAACGCCTTGAGGAAAGCGGGCCCACTCGGGGCTGGATCAGTGCAGCCACCGTTTGGGTGGCGCCAGAGCCAAGTGCTTTCAAAAGCCCGGCGGAACCTTTGAGCTCCAAGAGATGATGGAAGAGTTTATCCCATCATCAGCCAAGCCATCCCGGCGATGAGGACTAAAAACCCGGTGAGCGCCGTCACCGCGAACGCATACTCGACCCTGTCCATCACCGCCCCGCCCGCTACGCACCATCACAATGGTGCCTTGCGCTGGGACAGCAGAACAACACATTTGTTAATCACCCGTGTTTAATTCCCTTCCGCGATTACGAAAATGGCCCCAGCTCTGGGGGCGACGGGGGATCGCGAGCTGGGGCCGGTAGACACCCTCGGGGAAGGGCATCGGGAAAACGTGGCAACAGCAGCAACGTTCCGATGCATGTCCTAATTTCAAATCGCGAGTGTCCTCGTTAGGACCCTACGCCGTTGCTGGAGAGGGCTCGATCGAGCCGCACTGAGCCTGCTCCTGCAGAAGAACTCTTCAGACGCGGACGAGCGGTCAGGTCCCGGCGGTGATAGCCTTGCTCAGATACGTCGTCCCGAATTCGCGCGCTGACGGACCGGACCGAGCGCTTCTTCCGCCAGCTTCCGTTCAAATCTAGTGGGATGGAACGGCCACGGGGAACGACAAGCAGGTCGTTTCGCTCATTCACGTAGACGTCGTACATGGAAGCGCTCATCTCAAGCGACTTAGCCCGAAGCTCGAAGCCTTTGGTGACTTGGGCGCCACGGTCCCGACAAAGCCGCTCACGCTACCTTTTTCGCGGACAGCTTCTGCAAGGCTAGGCGCGCCACGAGCTCCAGGGCAGTCAGCGTATGCTGCCCACGCCGTGCCGCGCGAAGCAGCCGCTCCGCCACGAATTTTCGGCTTTCGTGATCGCCGCCATGGTTCGGAAGATGCCGGCAGACATCGCCGAGGATAACATCCATGTTCGCTAGTGTCCGGTCGTCAAGTTTCCTCATTGGACTGCTCGCTCGAAGAAAATCAGTTCTGTTGGACCGCACCTCGGCCTGCTCTCTCCGGGAGATTGAGCTCACGCGCCCGCCAATTGGCGTTATCGAATGCTAAGCGGTTCGCCGGGGCTGCGCTTTGTCCCCGCTTTCCCCATTCTCCTCAAATGACCGCCGCCCAGTGCGTCACGGCTGGGGACGCCTCGACCACTAGGCGCACCTACAAGGAACCGCGCGTTGGGAGCGGCAGAGGAACCCGCCAGTTCGCGCGGCGTTGTCGGCGTCAGGCTCGCGAGCGCTTGGATGATTTTGCGTAGGCTCATCGGTTTGGCTGTCGTGCTTGCAGTGCTCTCGGCCGGCGCCTTCGGCGTGTACGCCTGGCGTCCCGAAATTCCGGCAATTGCGCCCGCACAGCCATCCAGCTTCGATCCGGAGCTTGTCCGGCGAGGCGCTCGGCTTGCGGCGGTCGGCAATTGCAACACCTGCCACACCAGAAGGGGTGGTCCGAGTTTCGCGGGCGGACTGCGCATCCCGACCCAATTCGGGTCCATCTATACGACGAACATTACACCCGACGCGGAAACCGGGATCGGGCTGTGGTCGGAAGCGGCCTTTCAGAGGGCGATGCACGACGGAGTGGATCGCCTTGGTCGGCACCTCTATCCGGCATTCCCCTACGATCACTTCACGCACGTCACCGACGAGGATGTCAGAGCACTTTATGCTTACTTCATGACCCGCCAGCCGGTGCACGCGACGACACGCGCGAATGAGCTCCGGTTTCCTTTCAATCAGCGAACTCTTCTGGCCGGCTGGAAGCTCCTCTTCTTCCGCAAAGGTAGCTTTCAGCCCGATGAGCGACATGACGGCAGGTGGAATCGAGGGGCCTACCTTGTCGAGGGCCTTTCGCATTGCGGCGGCTGTCACACACCGCGGAATGCACTTGGAGCCGAACGCGGCAACCATGCCTACGACGGCGGTGAGGCAGAAGGCTGGACAGCCTATGCGCTGAACGTCGACTCACCCTCCCCTGTCCCATGGGACAAGGACGCCCTCTTTCAATATCTGCGTCACGGCTGGCATGAGGCTCACGGGATCGCACGCGGCCCGATGGCACCCGTCGTCGACAACCTAAACGCTTTGGGAGATGATGACCTCTCGGCCGTCGCCATGTACATCGCAGATGTCCTCGGCACTCCCTCGCCAGAACGCGCAGAGCGGGGAAGATCCGTACTTGAACAGACAAGCGGCGGGGGCAGAAAGGGCGCAACGACAACGAGCGACAGCGCTGCGCCGAGCGAAGCGACCAAGGAGAAGCCCGAGGGGGAGGCCATCTACGTCACGACCTGCGCACCATGCCACGAGAGTAGCTGGCCCATGCCGTATGGCGGAATCAATCTGGCGAGAAGCACAGGGCCAAACGGCCCAACGGCCCGCAATCTCGTCAATGTGATCCTCTGGGGTCTACCTCCTTCAGATGGTCAACGCAGCCCGATCATGCCGGGCTTCAACAATGCGATGACAGACGACCAGGTGAGAGCGCTGGTGAGCTACGTCCGGCAGCGATTTGGCCATGGTTCGACTTGGACCAACATCGATCAGGAAATTCGCGACGCGCGAGCCGGGAAGTTCGAGGTCGGCATTTACCCCGCGCCCGCCACTGATCCTGCCTCGGGCGTGATTAGCCAAGCGGAGGTGAGATGATCAAGCTCACCGTCAACGGCCACGAGCACAAGCTCGAAACAGAACCTGACACCCCGCTGCTCTACATTCTTCGGGATGAGCTCGCGCTGAACGGGGCGAAATTCGGGTGTGGCCTCGGCCAATGCGGCGCATGCACCGTCATGCTCGACGGAGAAGCGGTGTTTTCATGTTTGACGCCCTTGCTGCTCGCCGCCGGGAAGAACGTGACCACGGTCGAAGGGCTCGGCACTCGGGAAGCTCCAGGGCCTTGCAGCGGGCGTTCATCGAGGAGCAGGCCGCTCAGTGCGGATATTGTATCGCCGGCATGATGATGCGAGCCCAGGCGCTGCTGGTCAAAAACTCCAAACCGACGGACGCCGAGATCCGAGCTGCGATGGAGCCGAACCTTTGTCGTTGCGGCACGCACATGCGGATCTTGCGGGCGATCAAACGGGCAGCCGCGCTTATGAAGACGGCGAACGCGGGCGCCGCCGGGAGGGCGAGACCGTGATGAACAGCGTGATTCTTTCTCGTCGTCGTGTTCTTGCCGGCGCCGGCGCGCTGGTCGTCAGCTTCGGGGCGGCACATGCGATCGCGCAGGAAGGCAGCACGGCGCAGGATGTGCAGTCAGGCGCGCGCGTATCCCCACCTGCGCCTTTGCCGGGGAGGCTCAAGGACGCACCTCTGCTAGACAGTTGGATCCGCATCGACGCCGATGGGCGGATTACGGTGTTTACGGGCAAAGCCGAACTTGGCCAGGGCATCAAGACCGCACTTTTGCAAGTGGCCGCCGAGCAGCTGAGCGTGCCCCTGCAGGCGCTGAAACTGCAGACGGCGGATACGGCCCTCACCCCGAACGAAGGCTTCACCGCAGGCAGCCATTCGATGCAGGATAGCGGCACTGCCATCATGCATGCTGCGGCACAAAGTCGAATCATCCTGGTCGGTGAAGCCGGCCGCCGGCTCGGGCTTTCGCCCGACCAACTCGAGGCCAAGGACGGATTCGTGTTGGCTGCGGATGGGCGAAAGCTCTCGTACGGCGAATTGGTCTCCGAGCAGATTTTGCATGTCCGGGCGCAGCCGAGTTCGCCGTTGAAGGACCCGACCAGCTTCAGCGTTATGAACACCCCCGTCCGTCGGGTGGACATCCCCGCAAAGGTCACCGGCGCCCCCGCCTATGTCCAGGATATGCGTCCTCCGGGCATGGTGCATGCGCGTGTCGTCCGCCCGCCGAGCTACGAGGCCCAGCTTGTATCAGTGGACTCCGAGTCGGTCGAAAAGGCGCCTGGCGTGCTTAAGGTCGTGCGGGACGGCGATTTCCTCGCGGTGATCGCCGTCAGTGAGTACCAGGCGGTAAAAGCCATGCGACTTCTCGCTGCGGCAGCGCGATGGGACGAGAAGTCGGCCTTGCCGAAGCTCTCCGACTTGCCGAATGCCATTCTCTCTCTTCCGTCCCAAGACTCCGAAATACTCAGGCAAGGTCAGCCTGGAAGCAGCAGCGGTGGGCGAAAACTCGAGGCCAGATACACCAAACCGTATCACTCGCATGGCTCGATCGAACCTTCTTGTGCGATAGCTGAAGCCAGCGGCGACCAAGTGACGGTCTGGACCCACACCCAGGGCGTCTTCCCCGACCGGGATGCCATCGCCGGTATGCTGCATCTTCCGAAGGAGAACGTCCGCTGCATCCATGCCGAAGGATCCGGCTGCTACGGACACAACGGAGCTGACGATGCCGCAGGCGACGCGGCTCTCATCGCGCGTGCCTACCCCAACGTGCCGGTGCGCGTTCAATGGATGCGTGAACAAGAGCATGCGTGGGAGCCTTATGGACCGGCGATGGTGACCCATCTGGCCGCCTCCTTGGGCGACGACGGCACGATCGAAGATTGGAAACACGAGGTCTGGAGCAACACCCACTCCATGCGGCCCGGAGGCGCGGGCGCGCTCCTGGCGGCCCAGCATATGGCGGACCGGGTCCCGGCGCCGCCTCCAAAGCCGTTGCCGCTGCCGGAGGGAGGCGGAGATCGGAACGCGATCCCACTTTATAAATTCCCGAACGCGCGGGTCGTGCACCACTTCCTTCCCGCGATGCCCTTGCGGGTCTCGGCGCTTCGCGCACTCGGTGCCTACATGAACGTGTTCTCGATTGAGAGCTTCATGGACGAGCTTGCGGAAGCCGCAGGCACCGATCCCGTTGAATTTCGGCTCAAATACCTCGAGGATGAGCGCGCTCGCGAGGCCATATCGAAGGCGGCGGAGGAGTTTGGCTGGAGCAGTTTCGAAAAGACACCCGGCCGTGGCCGCGGGTTCGGGTTCGCTCGCTACAAGAACCTGGCGGCTTATTGCGCGATCGCGGCCGAGGTCGCTGTCGATCAGGATAGCGGACGCGTCAAGCTGGTGAGGGCAGTCGCGGCCGTCGATAGCGGGCAGATCGTCAACCCCGACGGGCTGATCAATCAGGTGGAAGGCGCGATCCTGCAGTCGACGAGCTGGACCCTCTACGAGAGCGTCAGCTTCGACGACACCCGCATCACCAGCATCGACTGGGCGACCTATCCAATCATGCGGTTTGCACAGGTGCCCGAGAGCATCGAGGTTCATCTGATCGACCGACCAGGACAGCCTTTTCTCGGCGCCGGCGAAACCGGCCAAGGGCCGGCCGCGGGTGCCGTCGCCAACGCCGTCGCACACGCGATCGGCAAGCGGATACGTGAGCTCCCGCTTAGCCGCGACCAGATCAGGCAAGCCTTGATCTAGTGCGGTCTCACTGGATCAAGCGGAAGGAAGATCGACGTCCTCACATGCGCAGACCATTTCCCACATGCCTCGTGCGCATGCTCCCGAAGCCCGAGCGCCAGCGGCCAGCTCGGAGGGACGCCGGCCTCGGAACGCCGGCAAGAACCGATTAAGGGCCTGCTAACTCTACTCGTAAACTGCCACTCCATATCTCCCCTATATGCGTTCTGTCGGGGGGACGGCCATGACTCAGGTAGAGCAAACACACCATCAATCCAATTCCCTGGACGGGTTCATTCTTCGCCTCGATCGCACCCTCTCACGGTCGGGGCCAGTGTTTTGGGTGACGCTCTACGGCGTTGCGTTGATTCTCGCCATCAGTCTCGGAACGGCGTTGATGATCAACAATGTTCGTGATCGAGAGATGATACGCAGTCAAAAGGAGCTGGAGAGTACTGTCAGGCTGCTGGCTGGTCACTTCGATAGTCAACTGAAAGCCTTCGAGGCGGTACCCAAGTCGGTGGCGGATCTTCTATCCGCAACGCTCACGACCTCCGACGAGTTCAGGTCGTGGGTTTCAACGGAGAGTTTCCATCGCCTGCTCGTAGACAAAGTAAGCGCCAGCCCTGACTTTGCCGGTGTAAACCTGTTCGACGCAGAAGGTGCATTCGTCAATTCTTCGGAAAAGTGGCCCGTCCCAGCTTTGAGTCTGGCCGACCGCGCCTATTTTAAAGCGTTCAATTCAGGTGAAAGCGCTTCACCTCTCCTCATCCAGCTTGTTGAAAGCCGGCTGTCGAAGGGTTTCACGATCGTCCTTGCTCGGAGCATAGTCGGGGCGAACGGTGCCTTCCTGGGCATGGTCACCCGCAGTATCTCGCCCGAAACCTTCCAGGCCTTCTTTTCCTCGACGCTTATCCCTGATGGCTCGCTTGCCCTGGTCCACTGGGACGGCACGCTGTTGGCCCGTTATCCATCCGGAGCAACCGAGCTTGGAAGAACATTCGTAGACTCTCCGCTGCTGGCTCAAGCCGGCTCGGACGGATACGCCTCCCTTCAGGTCACGAGCCCCCTGGACGGTCAGGAGCGCCTTGCCTCCGCGAGAACCCTTCTACATTATCCACTATTCGTGGTCGCCAGCACGCCGATCTCGGCCGTCTTCGCAAACCGGGCGCAGGAGACACGTACATTCATTGGTGCAGCTGCGCTCGTGGCCGTCATCGTGGCAATGATGCTGGCGATCATCGTCAGGTACCTAAGGGAGCAGCACCGCCGACTGGATATTGCGGTCAGCAATATGAGCCAAGGATTGTTGCTGTACGATTCGTCGGAACGTCTTGTGTTTTGCAATGATAGGTACTTGGAGATGTTCGGTCTCTCAAGGCATGTCGTCAAACCCGGGTGCAAGTTCAGGGACGTCGTTCAACACCACAAAGAAGTTGCTCGTTTAGTCGGAGACATCGACGAATACTGCCATCAGGTGAAGCAAAGCATCCACTCTGGACAACCCACCATCGATGAAACTCCCGATGGCCGGTGGCTCCAGGTGGCCACTCAGGCGGTCAAAGGCGGTGGCTGGGTCTCGACAGTCGAGGATGTCACGCAACAGCGCCGCAGCGAGGAACGGACTGCTCGCCTGGCGATGTTCGACACGCTGACGGACCTTCCCAATCGCGCTTTCTTTCACGATCGGCTTGCAACGGAACTTGAGCGCTGCAGTTCGAACGGCGGATTGGCGGTCCTGTTTGTCGATACCGATGAATTCAAGTCGATAAACGATTCTCTCGGTCATCAGGTCGGCGACGATCTACTGCGATCCGTCGCAAATAGCCTGCAGACTTGCCTCAGACCGAATGAGTTCGTCGCGAGACTAGGGGGCGACGAATTTGCCGTCATCTCGCCGGACGTAAATTCTGAAAAAGCTGCCATCGAAGTCGTGGAGCGTGTCTATCAAGCGATCCGTCAGCCTCATCATTGCAAATCTCATCACATCAGAATCGATGCAAGCGTCGGGATTGCTCTCGCTCCTCATCACGGAACAACTTGCGACGAAATTCTTCAAAGCGCGGATTTGGCGATGTACGAGGCCAAGACAATTGGACGGCGCACCTACCGCTTCTTCGACCCATCGCTTGAAAAGAAGGCCAGGGATCGCCGTCTACTGGAGACGGATCTGCGGTTGGCGTTGGAAGAGCGAACGCTGGACGTGTTTTACCAGCCCGTAGTTGATCTTGAGAGCGGCCAGGTTGTCGGCTGTGAAGCGTTGGCCCGTTGGAAACACCCGACCCGCGGCTTCGTGTCGCCCGCAGACTTTATTCCGATAGCCGAACAATCCGGCCTGATCGAGCAACTTGGCGGGTATGTGCTCAGAAAAGCTTGCGATGAAGCGGTAAAATGGCCAGAACACATCAGAGTCGCGGTCAACGTTTCTCCGACGCAGTTCAAGCAAGCCAGCTTCCCGCTCAACGTGCTTGCGGTCTTGACCCAGTCGGGGCTGTCGCCTCAGCGCCTTGAACTGGAGATTACGGAGGCCGTGCTCATCAAGGATGACGAGCTCGCTCTGGCCATTTTGCACGAGCTGCGCACGATCGGAGTGCGAATTGCTCTAGATGATTTTGGGACCGGCTACTCGTCTTTGAGCTACTTGCAACGCTTCCCGTTCGACAAGATCAAGATCGACAGATCGTTCATAACCGGATTATCGGAGCAGGGGGGTTCATCGATCGTGCGTGCCGTCGTCGATATCGCCTCAGAGCGCAACATGACTACGACTGCCGAAGGGGTCGAGACCGAAGCACAGAAAACCCTACTCCGCGAGCTCAACTGCGTTGAGATGCAGGGATATCTGTTCAGCCCGGCCCGGCCCGCCGAAGATATTCTTGCACTCCTCTCGAGCAAGGAGCCGGTTCAGCTTGCGTGTTAGCACTCGCTCCGTCGTTCCTCCCGACATCGAGGAGCCGGTAGCTCACCGTATCATTTCGCGACAGCTCCTCTTGGCTGCGCATGCGGAGCTGCCCGAGACCCTCGGCACCCCGGCCGGCCTGCGGGACGGCGCAGCCGGGGACAGACAAAGACGCAGTACGATCACTTCTGCGAGCCGGAATTCTGGCCATTCGAGGAGTCGGTTGTGTTTCGGCGCGGGGTCTCGACGCTTATCGGCGTGGGGGTCCAATGGACCAGCTTCAATGCAGTCAATGACTTGAAGGAGTCCCCAAGACGCCGATAGGGGTCATTTTTCGATCAGCATTTACAGTCGGGCGTGCTGTGCGCTGTGGCTGGCCTCCTGAGCCTGTTCATCGCCCTCAGCGCGCTCTCGGAGACCAGCCGACGGCCCTCCCGTCGGCGGCGAAGGCAGGATGTTGCCGCCAGCGGCTGGCACACCGCTTTCACACTGCGGTTTCTCGTCGACGGCGGCCTGCCCATAGCCGGAGGTCTGATCGGACGCAGTGTCCGCGTCCCACCCGGCCAAGCGATGTGGTGCGCGTCGACAGCGAAATCGTCGAGATCGTCCCGTCGCGTGCCCATCCGGGCGGCGGCACGGTCGTCGGGCGCAGCGAGACCCGCGGCCAGCGCAGCGAGGCGTCCGGATCATCACGGTCAGGCTGATCGTCGCGGCACCGAAGCGAGCGCCGGGCGGATGCCGGTGGGTGCTGCGGCCCGAGCGGAGGCGCTCCGGAGGGTCCAAATCTGGATTTTGAACGCTTTTCCGCGAATGACACCGTTTTTGAACGTTTCGCCGTACTGCTGAACGTTTTTCCGCGTTCGGGGGATTTTCGGCCGGCCGGGGCTTCGTTGAACGATCTTCCGCGGATGGCCCTGCTTTTGAACGTTTCGCCGTGCGACTGAACGTTTTTCCGCGTTCGAAGGGCTTTTTCGGCCGGCCAAGGGCTTGGTTGAACGATTTTCCGTAGCAAGCCCTATTTTTGAAGGATTTTCCGGGAACCTGAACGATCTACCGCGAACTTGCCGTGTCCTGAACATTTCGCCATCCTGCTGAACGATTTTCCGCCCGAACGCCGGTTTTGAACGAGGAGTTCCATTTGCTGGACCAGAGCCTAGGCCAACTCCGCCTCCATGAGATGCTGGAGCTCGACGTACCGAAGCCGCACGTGCGCTCGACGGCCGTCCGCGGCAACCGTCGAACCATTGAGGGACAGGACGCACTGATCGAACAGTTTCCTCCCCGGTACGTCCCGCAAGACACCGCGATCGAACATCTCAAGTTCGCGCTACGTCACGAACCGCTGGACATGGGCGTCCTGGCAGCCGCCTTCAAGGCGATGCCGAAGCAGGACATCGAGACCTGGATCAAGTCCGAGCCGACCGGCGCCGTCTCGCGGCGGGCATGGTTTCTCTATGAGACGCTGACCGGCAACACGCTCGACATCGAAGACGCCGGCGCGGTGACTTACGTCGACGCACTGGATCCCGAACGGCACATCGTCGCGAACGGCGTGCGGTCCCGCAGGCACAAGGTGACGGACAATCTCCTCGGAGTACCTGGCTTCTACCTCACCGTCCGGCGGACCGCGAAGATCCAGCAGCACATAGCGGAGAAGCTCGACGAAGTCGCGAAGGCGTACACGGAGAAGGTGCCCGCCGAGACGCTGATGCGGGCCGTGCAGTACCTGTACACGAAGGAAACGAAATCTTCCTTCGAGATCGAACACGAACGGCCGACGCCGGAGAAGGCACGGCGCTTCATCGCCGCCCTCGAACAGGGCGAGAAGTTCGACCCGACGGACGAGAAGGGTCTCATCGCGCTCCAGAACGAGATCGTCGACCCGAGATACGCCGCCTCGGACGTCCGCGACTTCCAGAACTTCGTGGGCGAAACTCTCGGCTCGCATCGGGAGAAGGTGCATTTCATCTGCCCGAAACCGGAGGACGTGAAGCCTCTGATGTCGGACTGGATGAAGATGACCGCGCGCCTCAAGCAGGACGCCGAGCCCGTCACCGCGGCGGCGCTGATCGCCTTCACGTTCGTCTTCATCCATCCGTTCGAGGACGGAAACGGCCGCATCCACCGTTTCCTCATCCATCACGTGCTGTCGTCCCAGCACTACACGCCCCAAGGCATCATCTTTCCGGTCTCGGCGGCGATCCTACGCAACATCAGGGAGTACGACACGGCTCTCGAAAGCTACTCGAACCCGCTTCTCGCGCACGTCAAATACAAGATGACGCCGAAGAACGAAGTCGAGGTCCTGAACGAGACCGCGCACCTCTACCGGTACTTCGACGCGACCCGCTTCGTCGAATACCTCTACGACAAGCTTGCGGAGACCATCGCCACGGACCTCAAGGAGGAAGTCGAGTTCGTCGAGAAGTTCGACCGGGCGTACACCGCGGTGACGAACCAGATCGACATGCCGAACAGACGCGCGTCGTTGTTTGTCCGCCTCTGCATGCAGAACGCCGGAAAGCTTTCGAAGAAGAAACGCGAGCAGTTTCCCGAATTGACCGAGGACGAGATCACAATGCTCGAGGAAGCCATCCAGGAAGCGCTGGCGGAATTCGACGAGGCTTAGACCCTTCCGGACCGGTACCGCACGGCCCCGCCCGGACGGCTTATCGAATGATCCTCGGCGACGCATCGCCTCGACATCGGCGTCCTGCCTGTACCGACCCGGCGCCTGCATCCGATGGGCAAATAATCGTTATGAATCCAGCGGGGCTACCAAGGCGCCCGGCACCCTGGTGCCGGAGGATCCGCTCGCCAAGATCGTCCCCTGGAGCGCTACTTCTACCTCATCACCGACGTCATCACCCAGAGCTACGCGGCTTCAGCATGCGAAAGCGCGCATACACGGACGCGGCGTCGAGCCTGGACGCGACCGTCGTCGCCGCCGTCGCGAGCGGACGTTTCGTGACGCGGACCGCCTGCATGGCGGGCGACGCGTTCTCGCCCGCCGACATATCCGCGTACACCATCGCGGTCTTCCTGAGCGACCGGATCAGACTGGAGCGCGCCTCCGCACCTCAAGCGGTGATTCGACCTGGTCAAGGGCCGGCCGGGCGTGCCCACCGTCGGGACGACGAACGGTTGTCACCCAGCCGGCGTATGGTAGCCTTTCGGTTGCATTCCCGCGCATGCACGACCGTTGAGGTGATCCATGGTCATGATCGAGTCCGCCGCCCCCCATCCGCTCGACAGCATCTTCCTGGATTTCGAGAAGAAGTCGGGCTGGACGCTAAGCCACCAGGCGAAGAACATCCTCAGAGAGGGTCTCGAGGCGGTCCATGTGGATACGCTCGGCCTCGGGGATTTCGCCGTGGCCGTCGACCGGACTCCCATCGTCCATCGGGTCATCGACGCCCTGCCCGAGTTTCTGTTCGATCTCGCGAGAAAGGCCGACAAGCGTGACAAGGTCGAGACGTCCAAGCGGACGATCGGCGGCGTGTTCGTCCTCCAGAACATGAGGCTGTGGGAAAGCCTCTCGGGCTGCACCTGCTGGCCGGTCTGAGCCGGCCATGAACGATGCAGCGCCTCCGCCTTCCCCGCCGATCAAGGACACGATCGACGCGAACTCCGGCCGGTTCGAGTTCCTCAAGCAGACGCTCACGCTCGGGCTCGCCGGTATCGGCGGCGTGGCGGCGCTCTTCACCGACCCGTCGCGCGTTCCGAGCGACACGTTCTCGAAGTGGGTGCTGGTGCTGGCCGGCGCCGGGCTGGTCTTCGTCGTGGCCTTCGCCGTCATGGGACTCTCGGCCTACGCCAATCTGCTGACCGTCAGCGCGAAGGTCCCTCGGAACACGAAGGACGTCGAAAAATATTCGAAGGGCGTACGCGATCACGCGCGCGTCGTAATCATCGCGCTTTCGGTGGCGCTGGCCGGTACGGTCACGTTCGCGGTCAACCGGCTGTTCGCGCCGCCGACCACGCCCGAAGGCGCGGTCACGACCGCCGCCGGTTTCGTCGCCAACGAAACGAAGCTCACTACCGACATGATCCATTTCGACAGGATGGAAACCGACAGCGACGCCTACGTCGTGACGTTCTCGGTGCCGACGACCGGCAACGGCTTCACCGTCCGCGTCGCGAAGAAGGACGGTAGCATCGCCCAGGCCACGCAGCAGAAGAAGCCCTAGCGGAGCAGCCTAAAACAATCTCGTCACCAAACGGCTCCGCAGAAACAAAATTGTCACCTCGAAAACAGGATTGTCACCGTGCTCGCTGCGGCGACCGATCCGGCGATGATCGGCATCGTTGCGGCGACTCACGGCGATCGCTATATTCTGCGCGGGCTCGCCACCTTCGACCTGTCGCCGGGTCAAACGGCTTCCACATCGACCATCCCGATCCTTTCGGACCGCGGCACTTGGCTTAATCGGCGACCCCCGTGCCCGTACCGAGGATTGCAGATGAAGTCGATCGTCACTCTTAACGATATCGAATACATGAAGGATGCCCTTCGGGCATCGCTCCCCGACGTCAAGTCGTCCCACCGCGTCGAGGCGCTCGCGCGCGGCCTGGGCTGGGCGACGAACGCGTCGATGCGCGCGGCGCTGGCGGCGGCGCCGGCGGAGACCGCTCCGGACGAAGGCGCCTTTCTCGACTACCTGCGCCGGCATTCGTTCGACGCGCCGAGCGGTACGCTGCTGCGGGCGTTTGCGCAGGCCGGTCTCCGGAGAGCGATGGACCTCGCGCCCGAGCTCAGCGGCTTCGGGTACCGCGTGACGCGGGGCCGCGGCGAGACGCCCGAAGAGGCGGAGGCGCGCTTCCTGAAGAACCGCGCGGAGATGCTCGGCGAGCACGGCGTCGACGAGTTCATCCGCGCCGCCGAGTTCCTCTCCAAGTTCGGCCGGCGCAAGTCGATGAACCGCAAGCGCAGCAGCTACGGGCTGAAGCACGACGCCGAGCGCGAGGCGGGGAGACTACGTCGCGAACGGCATGCTGATCGCCGCGGCGCTGGCGCTGGGCTTCTCCGCCGAGCGGACCCACGCCGGCTCGCCGAACGCTTACTTCAACATCTCCTCCAGGCAGGCCACGTAGCTGCCGCGGTCGGACCGCGATCATCATGGTCGGCATCATCGTCAGCATGACGATGCCGGCGCGACGTCGACGATGCCGGCTGCGATCATCGCCGCGACGATCATCCGCCCGCCGGACCTGCCGGCGCGCCGTCCGCTAGATTCCGGGACGATTCTTGTACGGGGCTTGTACAAGATTTTCGCGAACGCGAGAATCCGCGACGCGAAACGTCGAGGAGGCGCCTTATTTTACAGGAGAAAGTGGACTGGAGCGGGCGAAGGGAATCGAACCCTCGTATGCAGCTTGGGAAGCTGTTCATTCCTCCTCGGCAAATTCAAGACTTCGCTTTAGCCGGCGACCTCCTTTCCTCTTCGCTGTTGGCCCCGAAGGATTCGACCTGCACGAACCGCCGGGCCCCGGTGCGGTCAGGGAACCACTTCTTGGGCGTTCGAATACATCCAGCGGACGGCACACGGAAGCATCAGCGGAACACCGCACACATCAGCGCTGTACGAGTGCTCGCACCCGGACGAGGGGCAAAACTCGGACGAGAAAAGCCATCCAAGCTAACCAAGTGACAAGGATTGAATATCTCTGCGAGAGAGCTGGGAGAAATGTGGTACCGAGTGTGGTACGAAAGAATGCACCGCGACCTCGAATGCCTCAAAGTGCTGATTTTGTTGGTAGCGGGAGAGGGACTCGAACCCCCGACCCCAGGATTATGATTCCCGTGCTCTAACCAGCTGAGCTACCCCGCCACAGGGTCGCGAGGGCCGCAGAAGGCCGATCTCGCGAACGCGCGGCATATAAGGAAGGGGGCGGCGGGCTGTCAATCCGCGTTTGGCAAGGCTTCCGCAAATGGGCAGGTCGATTTGGCGGTTTTTGGCACTGAATCCGTCATGGCCGGCTTGCCGTCTTCGCTAATGCTGCGCTGGCCCTGCACGGAAAGCCCGGTGAAGCCTTGGCGAAGCCGGGTCCCAGCGATCTACGCTTTGCTGACCTCACGAACGTGGATGCCCGGGACCAGCCCGGGCATGACGGAGATCGGGGTTGCGGAACAGGGTCCGCCTACGCCAAGGCTTCGGCGCGACAAGCTATTTCGGTCGCACCGTCGGGTCGCCGCCCGGGCTGCCGGGGGGTGGGATGACGGGCATGGTGCCACCCGTGCTGGGCGCGGGGGCGTGCATTTCGGGGTCGATGCCGGCGGGCGGACAAAGCACGCCCTCGGATTTCGCCAGCTTGTCGCCGAGCGGTTCCCGGGACTGGCCGGTCGTCTTGCCGTCTGGCGTGGCGGCGCCGCGCGCCCGGTCTGCGGGCGAGCAGTCGGTGGCGT
Source organism: Bradyrhizobium sp. Kon10 (assembly GCF_055807395.1). Taxonomy (NCBI): domain Bacteria; kingdom Pseudomonadati; phylum Pseudomonadota; class Alphaproteobacteria; order Hyphomicrobiales; family Nitrobacteraceae; genus Bradyrhizobium; species Bradyrhizobium sp. Kon10. Next base: position 23,306 of record NZ_JBVVOZ010000011.1, read on the forward strand.
GCTGCGGGGACGGCGGCGCGGTCTGTTGCGGCGGCGTCGCCGGGGCGGGCGGGGCCTGCGCGATCGCTGCGCCGGAGGCTGCCATCACGAGACCCGCAAAGATGATGTTCGATGTGGTGCGCATGAAGGCAAACGCGCGGGTCAGGCCCGATGTTCCCGGCCCAAGCGCGATGTGATCGCGCTAGATCGTGACCGGTTCAGGACTCCATTGCCGCCACGAGGCCGGTGCACCTCGCCCGCTTGCGGGAGAGGTCGGCGCGTCTCGGGCGATGCGAAGCATCGTCCCGCGCGCCGGGTGAGGGTTCTTTCCACTCGCGAGATATCGCTGGTCGAGAGAGCCCTCTCCCCTACCCTCTCCCGCAGGCGGGAGAGGGAGCGCGCTGCCGGCTGAGCGGCGCGCCGGGCTCATCCCGATCACGATTTAACGTAGCGGATCAGCGAAAAGTGTCCCATCGGCGGCATCGGGCGGCGCTCGGCCAGGGTGACACCGCCGTGCTTCGCGGCCCAATCGACCAGGCGCTGCCACGGGAATTCCGGGCGCCAGCCGAGGCGGCGGGCGAGCGGCGCAAAGGCAAGCTCGGAGAGTTTGCGAAATCCGCTCTCGGCGCCGATGTGGTTGATGAGGATCAGTTCGCCACCTCGCTTGAGGACCCGCACGAACTCGTCGAGCGTGCCTTCGGGATCGGGCACGGCGGTGATGACATATTGCGCGACCACCGCGTCGAAAAAGTTTTCGGGAAAGGCGAGGTTCTTCGCGTCCATCACCGAGAGCACGTCGACATTGGACAGCCGCATCGCGCGCACGCGCGCCTGCGCCTTGCGCAACATCGGCTCGGAGATGTCGACGCCGCAGATTTTCGTGGTGCGCGCATAGTCGGAGAGCGAAAGCCCGGTGCCGACGCCGACGTCGAGGATGCGGCCGCCGATGCGGTCGGCCTCGGCGATGGTCGACTGCCTTCCGGCGTCGAACACCTTGCCGAACACGAGATCGTAGACCGGCGCCCAGCGGCCATAGGCCTTCTCGACCCCGGCCCGCGAGATATCTGCTGCCATGCCCCTGCCCTTACGCGAAACTCTATCGAGAATGGATCGTTGGTGAGATCGAAGTCCGCCCCGCGCGCGGTCTGACGCCTCTCCCGCTTGCGGGAGAGGTCGACACGCTCGCCAGAGCGTGGCGGGTGAGGGCTCTATCCGTTGGCGAGATATCGCGTGTGGAGAGAGCCCTCTCCCCTACCCTCTCCCGCAAGCGGGAGAGGGGGCGCAGTTTTTCCGTAGCTACAGTCGGGCTGAATTTCATCGCACCTAGCCGCGCACGGCTTCGGGCAGCGACCGCGCTGCGTTGCTCGCGACCTTCGCCGCCGCGCTCTGGATGAAGCCGCCGCCGAGCACGCGCGCCTGCCCTGACGGCGCGTCGTAGAACACGCAGGCCTGGCCCGGCGAAACGCCCTCTTCGCCGGCAACGAGCTCGACCTCGTAATGGCCGCCAGCGCCGCGCAGCCACGCCGGCTGGGGGCTGCGGGTCGAGCGCACGCGCACGAACATTTCGAGGCCATTGCCGATGGCGCGGTCGATATCGCCGTCGCCGATCCAGTTGACGTCGCGCAAGCTGATGCGGTGCATCTTCAGGGCCTCGCGCGGGCCGACGACCACGCGGCGGTTCGCCGCTTCGAGCCGCACCACAAACAGCGGCGCGGCTGCCGCGATGCCGAGGCCACGGCGCTGGCCGATCGTGAAATTGGCGATGCCGTGATGCTGGCCGAGCACGCGGCCGTCGAGATCGACGATGTCACCGGGGTCCATCGCGTTCGGCCGCAGCCGCGTGATGATGTCGGTGTAGCGGCCTGTCGGCACGAAGCAGATGTCCTGGCTGTCGTGCTTGTCGGCGACGGACAGGCCAAAGCGGCGGGCGAGCTCGCGGGTCTCGGGCTTGGTCATGTCACCGAGCGGAAAGCGCAGATAGTCGAGTTGCTCCTGCGTCGTCGCGAACAGGAAATAGCTCTGGTCGCGATCGGCGTCGGCGGCGCAGACCAGCGCGCGCGAGCCGTCGGCGCGACGGCGCGAGGCGACATAATGGCCGGTGGCGAGCGCGGTGGCCCCGAGCTCGCGGGCGGTCTTCAAGAGGTCGCGAAACTTGACCGAGCGGTTGCACTCGATGCACGGCACCGGGGTCTCGCCGAGCGCATAGCTATCCGCGAAATTGTCGATGACGGATTCGCGAAAACGGTCCTCGTAATCGAGCACGTAATGGGGAATGCCGAGCTTGGCGGCGACGTCGCGGGCGTCGTGGATGTCCTGGCCGGCGCAGCAGGCGCCCTTGCGATGGGTCGCCGCGCCATGATCATAGAGCTGGAGCGTGATACCGACGACGTCGTAACCCTCCGCCTTCAACAGCGCAGCCGTCGTCGACGAATCGACGCCGCCCGACATGGCGACGACGACCCTGGTGTCCTGCGGACGGCCTTCGAGATCCAGACTGTTGAGCATGGGTTCCTGATGCCTTGAGCCGGGACATCGGCGGTCCCCGGGAACTTCGGTTCCCCCGGGGGCTGACGTGCCCGGTCGAAAGCGGCTGAGAGCACCCTTTAATATAGGCGGCCTTTCGGTGAAGCAATCGCGCGGGCCGAAAGCTTTACGGCAATTCTTGCCGGGGCGGCAGAAATGGCGGGGTCGCGGGACCCTCGCGGCGCCAGACCAGATCCGTCAATAGATTGATTTTACTGGATAAAATCGCGTCCAGCGCGGCTGGCCCGCTCCTTGCTCACCTCCTGGTCCGAAGACGGTTTCAAGGGGTCGCCTGTGGTTGGTGTCACGTCAGATGTAGCAGCGAGCGCGCAGGTTTCGAGCGCACAGCAGAAGCCTGCCCGCCCGCAGAGCTCGAAGGACACCTCCGGCGGCGACTCCTTCGGTGCGCTGGTCGACAGCAATACGCAGGCGATCAGCAACAGCGCGTCGTCCTCGACCCAGGACACCACGCCGCGGCGCAGTGATTCTTCCTCGTCCTCATCATCGTCCTCCTCGTCCGACCGGAGCACGCGCGACACGTCCTCGCCCGATCAGTCTTCGCAAAGCCAGCCGAGCGACAGCAGCAATTCCGCGACGCCAGCCAGCACCGACACCAGCACAGATCCGGCCAAGGCGAGCGGCAAGACCAAGGACACGTCCGAAGCCTCCGGCGCCAAGTCGGGCGACAAAGCCGACACCTCCAAGACCGACAAGAGCGACAAGGCTGGCAAGACCGACGGCACCGACGGCCTTGCCGCCGCTGTCGACGCCTCGGCCAATGCCCAGACCGCGGCAACGCAAGCCGCTGTGCCCGATCCGAACGCGATCGTCGTCGCCGTGCCCGTTGTCCCAGTCGATCCCAACGCGGCTGCGACCCAGGCTGCCAACACCGCCGCTTCGCCGCTGACCATCGCCGCCGCCGGCATCGCCGCCAGCGCCTCGACCGCGGCGCAGATCACCGGCGCCAAGACCGATACCGCCACGCCTGGCGACAAGGGCGCCAAGACCGCTGGTGCCAAGGTCGACGCCAAAACCTCGGCGACGATCGCGGATGCCGCCACTGGCACAGCCGACGGCACCGCGACCGATGCCAAGACGAACGGCGCACTGGTCGCCGCGATCGATCAGGGCACGCCGAAGACCTCGTTCAAGGCCGCCGCGACGGGGCAGTCGCAGACCGACGTCTCCAATATCGGCCAGGATGCGGGCAAGACCGCAACGAGCGCCGCCACGCAGAATCCCGCGACGGCCGCGACGATAAACGCCGCGCATCCGCAGAACGCAAAGCCGCAGGCTGACGCGACCCCGACCGATGCGAAGGCCGGCGCCGCCGACCGCATCCCCGATGCCACGCCAGCCGCTCCGACCGCGCACGCCCATGCCGACACGCAAGCCGTTGCGGCGACGACGGACACGGGCGCGCAGGCCGCCAATGCCGTGCAGGCGCCGCTGACCACGACGACCTCGGTCGCGACCGCCTCCACCGCAACGCTGACCGCGAGCGCGGCCACATCCACCGCCGTGCCGATCAGCGGCGTGCCGATCGAGATCGCCGCCGCCGCACGCGCCGGAAAAACCCGCTTCGACATCAGCCTCGATCCGGTCGATCTCGGCCGCATCGACGTCCGCATCAATGTCGACCGGAACGGCCAGGTCACCTCGCACCTCACCGTGGAGAAGCCGGAGACGCTGTCGCTGCTGAGACAGGACGCACCGCAATTGCAGCGCGCGCTCGACGATGCCGGCCTCAAGACCGGCAGCAACGGGCTCTCCTTCAGCCTGCGCGACCAAAATTCGTCGGGCCAGAACTCCGGCCAGAACAACGACAACAACGGCAACGCCCGCCGGCTGATCATCAGCGACGAAGACGCAAGCACTGCTGCGCCCATCAGCCGCAGCTACGGCCGCATGCTCGGATCGAGCAGCGGCGTCGACATCAGAGTGTGAGGAGTATTCGCAAATGACCACCACGAATTCCGCCACCGCACCTGCCGTCGTCTCCGGCACCACACCGACATCGTCCTCGTCGTCCTCGTCGAACCCGACCCTGGGCTCGACCACCGGCGCGACGCTCGCCGGCAACTTCCAGACCTTCCTGACGCTGCTGACGACGCAGCTTCAGAACCAGAACCCGCTCGATCCGCTGGACACCAACCAGTTCACTCAGCAGCTGGTGCAGTTCGCCGGTGTCGAGCAGCAGCTCAAGACCAACGACTCGCTGTCCCAACTCGTCACCCTGCAACAGACCACGCAGGCGACCCAGGCGCTGGACTTCGTCGGCAAGACCGCCGTTGTCGACGGCACCACCGCGACGATGACGAGTTCGTCGGCAACCTGGCATCTCAACGTGCCGACCGATGCGACCGTGGATGTTTCCATCGCCAATTCCAGCGGCCAGACCGTGTTCACGGGCAAATACACCGCCGGCGCCGCCAGCGACGTTCCCTTCACCTGGAATGGCCAGGGCAATGACGGCACGCAGTGGCCGGACGGCAAATACACCATCACGGCGACGGGCAAGGATGTCTCGGGCAATAGCGTCGGCATCGCGGCCCAGGTGCAGGGCACGGTGTCGTCCGTCGACCTGACCCAATCGCCGCCGCTGCTCACGATCGACGGCAACAGCTACACCCTGAGCCAGGTGAAGAGCATCGTCGCCACCAGCAGCAGCACCGGCAGCTGAGGCTCGCCCCCCATGCCACACATGCAGCGTCGTCCCGGCGGAGGCCGGGACCCATGCCGCGAGATCTTTCGATGAAACGCAGGTAGCAGTAGCGCGAAAGACTTCCCAACTACGAGTCTTCGCCAAACTACTCCCTGTGGTTATGGGTCCCGGCCTTCGCCGGGACGACGGTTGGGGCATCGCAGCGTCGCGCTCAGGCTCCGTTCGTTAGTAAAGTCTTTACGAACACCCCGCTCAGCCGGCTGAAACACGTGTTCAGCCCGCCGGGCCGGTCGCGTTCCAGCCAGTTTCAACGAGAATTGTATTGAAGCCTTAGGCTTAGCGGATTTTTAAGCCGCGATGCGTACGGTTGTGGCGTGAGTTCAGTGGTTGAGAGTTTGTGAGTACACCATGACAGAACCCCATCGCCCGAGGGTAAAATACGTCATCGGGCCGGACGGCAGTCCGCTGACGATTGCAGATCTGCCCGCACCCGGCACCAAACGCTGGGTCATCCGCCGCAAGGCCGAAGTCGTCGCCGCCGTTCGTGGCGGACTCCTCTCGCTCGAGGAGGCCTGCAGCCGTTACACCCTGACGGTCGACGAATTTCTCTCCTGGCAGTTTTCCATCGACCAGCACGGTCTGGCGGGCCTTCGCACCACCCGCATCCAGCAATATCGCCAGTAAGCGATCCGGAAATCTGTGGCTTTTGACGAAAATCGGTCTCGCCATGCGAGGCCGATTTTTTTCATGGCGCTACTTTTGTCCGAGCTCTTAACCTTCGTTAACCATATCGAAACCATCACCTAGGCAATAATTGCCCAGTCGGCCTTTCCAGGGAAAGCAGCCGAATCTGTTGGGGCGGTTGCTTGCAAGGTCTTGGGGACTTTCTGAAGGGTATCGGCGCCGCCCGCTTCGGGGCGATGATCGCGGTCACCGCCGCGCTCATCGGCTTCTTTGCCTTCGTCATCATGCGCGTCACCACGCCGCAGATGACGACGCTCTTCACCGATCTCAGCGTCGAAGATTCTTCCGGCATTATCAAGGACTTGGAGCGCCAAGGCATCCAGTACGAGCTGCGCAATGAAGGCAGCGTCATCATGGTGCCGAAGGACAAGGTCACGCGTCTGCGGATGAAGCTCGCCGAGGGCGGCCTGCCCAAGGGCGGCGGGGTCGGCTACGAGGTGTTCGACAAGTCGGACGCGCTCGGCACCACCAGCTTCGTCCAGAACATCAATCATCTGCGCGCGCTCGAAGGCGAGCTTTCCCGCACCATCCGCGCCATCGACCGCATCCAGGCCGCGCGCGTCCACCTGGTGCTGCCCGAGCGCCCGCTGTTCTCGCGCGAGGCGCCGGAGCCGTCGGCCTCGATCGTGGTCCGGGTCCGCGGCTCGCTGGAAGCCCAGCAGATCCGCGCCATCCGCCATCTCGTCGCCTCCGCCGTCAACGGCTTGAAGCCGCAGCGGGTCTCGATCGTCGACGAAGCCGGCAATTTGCTCGCCGACGGCGCAGCGACGGATCCGGAGCAGGCCGTCGGCGACGAGCGTCGCACCGCCTACGAGAAGCGGATGCGCAAGCAGGTCGAGGACATCGTCTCCTCCGTGGTCGGCTCGGGCCGCGCCCGCGTCCAGCTCTCCGCCGATTTCGACTTCAACAAGGTCACTCAGACCTCGGACAAGTTCGATCCCGAGGGCCGCGTGCTGCGCTCGAGCCAGACCCGCGAAGAGCAGAGCATGACCGCCGACAACAACGGCCAGGTCACGGTCAACAACGAGCTGCCCGGCAACCAGCAGAACAGCGGCGTCGCGGCCAAGGACCAGAGCAAGAAGAGCGAGGAGACCAACAATTACGAGATCTCCCACACCACCAAGACCGAAGTGACCGAGGCCGGCCGGGTCAACCGCATCTCCGTCGCGGTCCTGGTCGACGGCATCTACTCCAAGAACGAGAAGGGCGATCTGGCCTATCAGGACCGCACCAAGGAGCAGCTCGAACAGATCGCCACTCTGGTGCGCTCGGCGATCGGCTTCGACCAGAAGCGCGGCGACCAGGTCGAGGTCGTCAATCTGCGCTTCGCCGAGGCACCCTCCACTGCCCCGATTGCGGAGCCGACCGGCTTGCTCGGCATGCTCCAGTTCACCAAGGACGACCTGATGTACTTCGTCGAGCTCGGCGTGATGATGCTGCTCGGCCTGGTCGTGCTGTTCATGGTGATCCGGCCGCTGGTCAAGCGGATCCTGGCCTCCGAGGAGGTCGCCGCCGCCATCTCCGGCGCCCTCACCGGCCCCGCCGCCTCGGACGAGGCTGCGCCGGTGGGCCAGGCGCTGCTGCCGAGCGGCACCGCAAGCGCGATCGACGTCGCCACCGTCCAGGGCCAGGTCCACGCCCAGTCCGTTCATCGAGTCGGCGAGCTCGCCGAGCGCAACCCCAACGAAACCGTCGCCATCATCCGACAATGGCTGACGGAACCCGCGAAATGATTCGAGAAGTGAACTGACATGGCCGGCACTTTGCAAAACGCCAACTCAAACGACATCACCAGCGTGATCTCCACGCTCGGCCAGCGTGCCGTCGGCCGCGCGGGCGCCAAGGTCGAAGTGGTGCCGGGGCCGAAGCGCGCCGCGATCCTGATGTTGGCGCTCGGCGAGCAATATGGCGGCAAGATCTGGGGACTGCTCGACGACGACGAGGTGCGGCAGCTCTCGCTGGAAATGTCGACGCTCGGCACCGTCGAGGTCGACACCGTCGAAGACATGCTGCTCGAATTCGTCTCGCGCATGTCGGCCTCCGGCGCGCTGATGGGCAATTTCGACGCCACCGAGCGGCTGCTCCAGCAATATCTGGCGCCCGAACGCGTCAACGGCATCATGGACGAGATCCGCGGCCCGGCCGGGCGCAACATGTGGGAGAAACTTTCCAACGTGCAGGAAGAGGTCCTCGCCAACTACCTCAAGAACGAATATCCGCAGACCATCGCGGTGGTGCTCTCCAAGCTGAAGCCGGAGCACGCCGCGCGCGTGCTGGGCATCTTCCCCGAGGATCTCGCGCTCGACGTCGTCAACCGCATGCTGAAGATGGAGGCGGTCCAGAAGGAAGTGATCGAGAGCGTCGAGAAGACGCTCCGCACCGAATTCATGTCCAACCTGTCGCAGACCCGCCGCCGCGACGCCCACGAGGTCATGGCCGAAATCTTCAACAATTTCGACCGGCAGACCGAAACTCGCTTCATCACCTCGCTGGAAGAGGACAACCGCGAATCGGCCGAGCGCATCAAGGCGCTGATGTTCACCTTCGACGACCTCGTGAAGCTCGATTCCGGCTCGGCCCAGACACTGATGCGCAACGTCGACAAGGACAAGCTCGGCGTGGCGCTGAAGAGCGCCAACGAGGACGTCCGCAACTTCTTCTTCGGCAACATGTCCTCCCGCGCGGCCAAAATGCTCCAGGACGACATGGCGGCAATGGGCCCGGTGCGCCTGCGCGACGTCGACGAGGCGCAGGCGCTGCTCGTCAACCTCGCCAAAGACCTCGCCGCCAAGGGCGAGATCATGCTGACCAAGAACCGCGCCGACGACGAACTGGTGTATTGATGGGCGCACCCGCAAAATTCCTGTTCGATAATGACTTCGCCGCGCCCGACCGGACGCGCGAGAAGGCCGCGACCGCGGTCGAGATCGCCCAGAAGCTCGCGGAAGCCGAGGCGCGCGCCTATCAGGACGGATTTGCCGCCGGCCAGCGCGAAGCCAAGGCGGAGAGCGACCGCCGCGTGGCGCTCGCCGTCGAAGAGATCAGCGTCTCGATCCGGGGCATTGCTTCGGGCATCGGCAATATCGAGAGCAAGATGGAGACCGAGGCTGTCGACGTCGCGCTCGCGGTGGCGCGCAAGCTGTGCGCCGATCTGGTCGCAGCCGAGCCGCTTGGCGAGATCATGGCGCTGGTCAAGGACTGCTTCTCGCATCTGGTCGCGACGCCGCATCTCGTCGTCCGCATCAACGACGCGCTCTACGACAGCGCGCGCGAGAAGATCGAGCGCCTCGCCAAGCAGAGCGGTTTCGAAGGACGGCTGGTGATCCTGGCCGAGCCCGAGATAGCGACCGGCGACTGCCGGATCGAATGGGCCGATGGCGGCGTCGTGCTGGAGCGCGGCGCCATCGTGGCCAAGGTGGACGAGCTGGTCGGACGCTATATCGCGTCCCGCAGGGGGAATTAAGCCATGAGCGACACCGACGGACAGGTCCCGCTGCCCGATCTCAACGGCCCGATGCCGCCGACCGGCAACGACGTCAGCTACAACGAGGAGGAATATGCCTCGCGCGTCGCCGCCGACCTCGAAGCCGTGTTCGACGTGCCGGTGCAGGTCTCGGCCGTGCTCGGCCGCTCGAAGATGGACGTCGGCGAACTGCTGAAGCTCGGACCCGGCACCGTGCTCGAGCTCGACCGGCGCGTCGGCGAGGCCATCGACATCTACGTCAACAACAAGCTCGTCGCCCGCGGCGAGGTGGTGCTGGTCGAGGACAAGCTCGGCGTGACCATGACGGAAATCATCAGGACCGAACGCGGGTAATAGTTTTGAGCATGATCTTTTCGGAAAACCGCTACGCACTTTTCCGGATCATGCTCGCGCCAACACAGGACATGACGCGCGGCAGCGCGAACAGACGGACAGGAGACTGATATGCGGCTTCTCATCGTTGGCACGTTAAAAGGCCAACTCACCACCGCCACCAAGATCGCGATGGAGAACGGCGCCACCGTGACCCACGCCGAGGATCACGACCAGGCGATGCGCGTACTGCGCGGCGGCAAGGGCGCCGACCTCCTGCTGGTCGACGTCGCCCTCGACATCCGCGACCTCGTGATGCGGCTCGAGGCCGAGCATATCCACGCCCCGATCGTCGCCTGCGGCATCACCAACGACGCCCGCGCGGCGGTCGCCGCGATCCACGCCGGCGCCAAGGAATACATCCCGCTGCCGCCCGATCCGGAGCTGATCGCGGCGGTGCTAGCTGCGGTCGCCAATGATTCCCGCGAGCTGATCTATCGCGACGACGCGATGGCGAAGGTCGTCAAGCTCGCTCAGCAGATCGCAGGTTCCGACGCCTCGGTGATGATCACAGGCGAATCCGGCACCGGCAAGGAAGTGCTGGCGCGCTACGTCCATACCCGCTCGGCCCGCGCCAAACGCCCGTTCATCTCGATCAACTGCGCCGCGATCCCCGAGCACCTCCTGGAGTCGGAGCTGTTCGGCCATGAGAAGGGCGCGTTCACCGGCGCCATCGCCCGCCGCATTGGAAAGTTCGAGGAAGCGACTGGCGGCACGCTGCTGCTCGACGAAATCTCCGAAATGGACGTCCGCCTGCAATCGAAACTGCTGCGCGCGATCCAGGAGCGCGTGATCGACCGCGTCGGCGGCACCAAGCCTGTCCCCGTCGACATTCGCATCATCGCGACCTCGAACCGCAATCTGGGCGACGCTGTGCGCGAAGGCACCTTCCGCGAGGATCTGTTGTTCCGCCTCAACGTCGTGAACCTGAAGATCCCGCCGCTGCGCGAGCGTCCCGCCGATATTCTGGAGCTCGCCCAGCACTTCGTGAAGAAATACGCCGACGCCAACGGCGTGCCGGTACGCCCGGTCTCGGCGGAAGCACGCCGCGTGCTCTCCACCAACCGCTGGCAAGGCAACGTCCGCGAGCTCGAAAACACCATGCATCGCTCCGTGCTGATGGCGCAGGGCGACGAGATCGGACCCGACGCCATCCTCACGCCGGACGGTGATCGCCTCGACCTCGCCAGGACGGTACCGGCGGTGGCGCATGCCACGATGGCCGCCGAGCAGGTGACGCGGGCTCTGGTCGGACGCACCGTGGCGGATGTCGAACGCGACCTGATCCTGGAGACGCTGAAGCATTGCCTCGGCAACCGGACCCACGCCGCCAACATTCTGGGAATTTCGATCCGCACCTTGCGCAACAAGCTCAACGAATATTCCGACGGCGGCATCCCGATCACCCCCGCCGGCACGCCGGGTGAGTATCCGCGGATGCCGATGGTGGGGGCGTAGGCCTCACCGCAAAATCGAGAGACGTGCAATGCCCGGGTTGAGTCCCGGGCATTTTTGTTTGAATGCGGCTACCAACCTCGTCATTGCGAGCGCAGCGAAGCAATCCAGAATTCATCCGCGGTGACAGACTGGATTGCTTCGCTACGCCGCTACGCTCGCAATGACGGCGTTGAGAGCGCTTCTCGCATGACGGGACCGCGCCAGCCGACTAGGCCATGGCCACGGCAGGCCCTATAACCCGCACTGAGAACCACGCGAGGGAAAGCATGTCTGAAGCTCAAATCATCGATTGGCTGGCGTCGCAGCGGCAGGCGATGATCGATCTGTTGTGCGACGTCGTGAACATCGATTCCGGGTCCTATGACAAGGAAGGCGTCGATGCGGTCGGCGCGCGATTCGAGCGGCATTTTGCCGAGCACGGCATTCCCTGCCGGCGCGAAAGCCACGGCAGCTTTGGCGATGCGCTCCATGCCGAGGTCGCAAAGCCCGGCAGCAACGAGAAGCCGGTGCTGTTGATGGGACATCGCGACACCGTGTTCGGCAAGGGCGAGGCCGGACGGCGCCCGTTCACGATAAGAGACAATCGCGCCTATGGACCCGGCGTCGCCGACATGAAGGCCGGCCTCGTCATGAACGTGTTCGTGGCCACCGCCTTCCACAGATTCGGCGGCAATCCGCATCCGATCAAGCTGCTGATCACCTCGGATGAGGAGATTGCCTCGCCCTCGTCGCGACCGGTGATCGAGCGTGAGGGGCGCTCTGCGCGCGCCGTGTTCAATTCCGAGCCGGGCCGCCCGACCGGCAACGTCGTCACCAGCCGCAAGGGCGGCATCTTCATGCATTTCGCCATCACCGGCAAAGCCGCGCATTCCGGCGCCAATTTCGCCGCAGGCGTCAGCGCGATCGGCGAGCTCGCGCACAAGATCATCCAGATCCACGCACTGACCGATCTCACCAAGGGTATCACGCTCAATGTCGGGCTCGTTGCGGGCGGCCAGTCGGTCAACACGACGGCGCCTTACGCCGAAGGCCAGATCGATATGCGCTATGTCGACCCGGCCGACCGCGCCACGGTGATGGCTGAGATCGAAAGGATCATCGCCACGCCTTGTGTACCCGGCACCAGTGCCGTGCTGACGATCAAGGGCGAGTTCGCGCCGGTCGTGCAGAGCGAGGGCTCGAAGGCGCTGTTCGAACGCTATCAGGCGGCCGCAAAGCAAACCGGCCTCACCACGCTCCAGGGCGAGTTCTCCGGCGGCTGCGCCGATTCCGGCTTCACCGCCGCGGTCGGGACGCCGACCATCTGCGGCGTCGGACCGGTCGGCGGTCTCGCGCATACGCCGGAGGAATATCTCGAGCTCGACAGCATCGTGCCGCGCGCGCAAGCCTTGGCGCTGGCGATTTTGCGAGGGTAAGCACAGGTGCCGTAGGGTGGGCAAAGCAAAGCGTGCCCACCAATTCTTGCTCAACTGCAGAGAGATGGTGGGCACGGCGCAAGGGCGCCTTTGCCCACCCTACGAGACCTCCCGAGTTCTAAGAATAACTCGGCGCGTCGGGCTTGCGGAAGATGTGGATGGGATCGCCCGGGATGACCGGCTGGCCGCGAAACATCGCGTAGGCGTAGAGCGCGAGATAGGCGATCGCGAGCGCGCCGATGGCGTAGAAGGCCCAGGTCGCGACGCGTTTCATCATGGCGCTCCATTGCCGTCCCGGCCTGAGAAGGCTCAGGCAGCGCTTCTAGAGCGATGACGGGGAAAAGGCCAGCCTGTGCAGCTTTCGACGGCAGCGATCAAGCGCCGCGCAGGCTGCGTGCGGGAACCCTGACGTCTGCGAGCTTGGCGGCATCCTCGTCCTGGTCAACCGCCACATATTGCCCATGCCAATAGGCCAGCGCTGCGGTCCGGGTCGAACTCCTGATGTCCCTGACACGGCCGATGACGATGGCGTGCGAGTGCCGCTCGACGATCTCCTCGACCTCGCAATCGACGGCCGACAATGCGCCGACCAGCAGCGGAACGCCCGAGACTGAAGTCACCCACTGGGCGCCGGCAAAGCGATCGACGCCCTTCAGTCCGCCCTTGCCGGCAAAGCGTTCGGCGATGTCGAGCTGATCGGCGTTGAGGATGTTCACGCCGAAGGCGCCATAGCGCCTGATCAGCGGGAAAGAGGAGGCATCGCGGTTGACGCTGACCAGCAGTGTCGGCGGATCAACCGACAGCGACGTGACCGACGTGACCGTCATGCCGGTGACGTCCTTGCCCCGCCCGGCGGTGATGACGCTGACGCCACCGGTCAGGTGGCGCATGGCGCCGCGGAAATCGGCAGACGAGACGAGGGTGTCGGTCATGATATTGCGGGGGACTACATTCATTTCATGCTCCCCGAAGCGGGGTTCCTCTCTATCTAGGTACGATCGTCCGCCAACAAAAGGTGGCTCAGGATCGAGCCTTCAAGGCTTGCGAGTTCGATCGAGCCGCGCTCGCGCGGCCGGGCGGTGTTAACCAAGAGATCATGGGCAATGCGGCCCTCGTCGATCACCAGCACGCGGTCGGCCAGCGCGACCGCCTCGGAAACGTCGTGGGTCACCAGGATCGCGGTAAAACCCTGGTCGCGCCAGACCCGCTCCAGCAGGCGCTGCATCGAGATTCGAGTCAGCGCGTCCAGCGCGCCGAGGGGCTCGTCGAAGGCAAGCACGCGCGGATGGGAGACCAGGGCGCGGGCGAGCGCAACGCGCTGCTTCTGGCCGCCCGACAGCACCGATGGCCACTGCTCGCGCTTGTCCGTGAGCCCGACCTCGGCCAGCGCCTTCTCGGCACGAGCGTGCGCGTCGCTCGATGAGCGGTTGCGGCCGAGGCCGACCTCGACATTGGACAGCACGCGCGCCCAGGGCAGCAGCCGCGGCTCCTGGAACATCACCCGGATGTCCTCGGGCTGGATCGCCGCATCACCAAAGCTGATGCTGCCGGCGTCGATGTTTTCGAGGCCTGCGATCAGGCGCAGCAGCGTGCTCTTGCCGCAACCGCTCTTGCCCACGATGGCGACGAACTGGCCGGCGGGAATGTGCAAATCGACGCCGCGCAGCACCTCGTTGTCGCCGAAGGACTTGCGCAAGCCCCGGATGCTGAGCGGCAGGCCGGTGGTCTGCACCTGGCGTTCTTGCCGCTGCTCGCGCAGCTCGCGGGCCTGCGGGGCGAAGCTGGCGCGCTCGGTTTCGGGAAGGGTCGTCCGAAGGGCTGTCTGCATGTGATTCCCAGTATTTCTGCTCAACGTTTCTGGAATGCGGGGTGCCAGGAGAGCGTCAGACGCTCCAGCACACGGGAGGCGCTGTCGGCGAGCTTGCCGAGCAGGGCGTAGATCAGGATCGAGAGCACGACGACGTCGATCAGCATGAACTCGCGCGCCTGCATCGCCATGTAGCCGAGGCCAGACGAGGCCGCGATGGTCTCGGCGACGATCAGTGTCAGCCACATGATGCCCAGCGCAAAGCGGATGCCGACGAAGATCGAAGGCAGCGCGCCCGGGAAGATCACCCGGCGAAATAGCTCGCCGTCGCTCATGCCGTAGATGCGGCCCATCTCGATCAGCTGCGGGTCGACGGTGCGGATGCCGTGCAGGGTGTTGAGGTAGATCGGGAAGAATACCCCGAGCGCCACCAGGAACAGCTTTGCACTCTCGTCGATGCCGAACCAGAGGATGACCAGCGGGATCAAGGCCAGATGCGGCACGTTGCGCACCATCTGGAGCGTGGTGTCGGTAAGCTTGGCCGAGAGCTGGGACAGGCCGTTGGCAAGCCCGAATGCGAAGCCGATGCTGCCGCCGATCAAAAACCCGATCGAGGCGCGCCAGAACGAGACCCAGATGTTGCGGATCAGCTCGCCGGAGAGCAGCAGCTTCCAGCCCGCGAGCGCGACGTCGCTCGGCGCTGGCAGCACGCGGGTCGGCACCAAGCCGGCGACGCAGGCCACCTGCCAAGCCGCGACGATGGCGAGCGGCACGATCCACTGGATCAGGCCGTCGACGCGCGGCAGGCGGAAGCTGCGCGGAAGGGAAAGACTGTCGATCAGGCTCATGATTGCGACACCTTGTGCTGCGGACGGAAATCGCTGCCGACGGTTTCGCCAAAAGGACCGCCGTTGAAGTGCAGCTTCGTCACGTTGCTCGGCTGCTCCAGCGAGAGCAGCGGGAACACCAGCTCGGCGAAGCGATAGGCTTCCTCGAGATGCGGATAGCCCGACATGATGAAAGTATCGATGCCGATATCCTGATACTCCCTGATGCGCGCGGCGACGGTTTGGGCATCGCCGACCAGCGCCGTGCCGGCACCGCCGCGCACCAGGCCGACACCGGCCCAGAGGTTCGGCGCGATCTCGAGCTTGTCGCGCTTGCCGCCGTGGAGCTGCGCCATGCGCTGCTGGCCGACCGAGTCCATGCGCGCAAAGTTCTTCTGCGCGGTGGCAATGGTGTCGTCGCTGACATGCTTGATCAGCTCATTGGCCGCGCGCCAGGCCTCTTCGTTGGTCTCGCGGACGATCACATGGAGGCGGATGCCGAAGGACAGCTTTCGGCCGCGTGCGCTCGCGACCTCTCTCACCTTGGCGATCTTCTCGGCGACCAGAGCCGGCGGCTCGCCCCAGGTGAGATATTTGTCGACCGTATCGACGGCGACGTCGATGCCGGCATCCGACGAGCCGCCGAAATACAGCGGCGGCCGCGGCGACTGCTCCGGTGGAAACAGCAGCTTGCCGTCCTCGATGCGGATGTGCTTGCCCGCGACGTTCACCGTCTTGCCGGCGAGCAGGTCGTTATAGACGTTGAGGAACTCGCGGGTGACCTCGTAGCGCTCGTCATGGCCAAGGAAGATGCCGTCGCCCTTGTTCTCGACGGGATCGCCGCCGGTGACGACGTTGACCAGCAGCCGGCCGGCTGTGATGCGATCGAGCGTCGCGGTCATGCGCGCCGCAACGGTCGGCGATTGCAGGCCGGGGCGCACGGCCACCAGATAGCGCAGCCGCTCGGTAAAGGGCGCGACGCTGGAGGCGACGATCCAGGAATCCTCGCAGGAGCGCCCGGTCGGCAGCAGCACGCCGTAATAGCCGAGCTGATCGGCGGCTTGCGCAATCTGGCGCAGATAGTTGAAGCTGACCTCGCGGCCGCCGATGCCGGTGCCGAGATAGCGGCCGTCACCGTGCGTCGGCAGGAACCAGAGGATATTGGCGTTGGCTTGCTTGCTGATGGTCCTGCTCATGATCCTGGCCTCCGCGCCACGTCGGAAATCTTGATGGATTTGGGAATCAGGTTGAGCGCGAAGAATGCGTCCGCAACCTGCTGCTGATCGGCGATCACGGCATCGGTCAGCGGCTTGATGCCGTAGGCCTGCCGCTTCAGAGCGACCTCGACGACGGGAACCGACAATCCAATCGCCGGCGCCAGCTGCTCGGCCACCGCATGGATGTCGCCCTTGGCCCAATCATCGACCGAGCTCAGCTCGGCGAGCACGGCATCGACGATCTCAGGATGGGCTTCGAGGAATTTCTTCGAGGAGAAATAGAACTGGTAGTTGGCGACGATGTTGGTGCCGTCAGCGAGCGTGCGCGCACCGGTGGCGGCTTCTGCCGCCGCTTGGAACGGATCCCAGATCACCCAGGCATCGACCGCGCCGCGCTCGAAGGCGGCGCGCGCGTCGGCCGGCGCCAGAAACATCGGCTCGATCTCCGAATATTTGACGCCCGCCTTCTCCAGTGCCTTGACCAGAAGATAGTGAACGTTGGACCCTTTGTTCAGCGCGACCTTCTTGCCCTTGAGATCGGCGACCGACTTCAACGGGCTGTCCTTCGGCACCAGGATCGCCTCGCCCTTCGGCGCCGGCGGCTCATAGGCGACATACCGGATCGGCGCGCCGGCAGCCTGCGCGAAGATCGGCGGGGCTTCGCCGGTATTGCCGAAATCGATCGCGCCGACATTGAGCGCTTCGAGCAGCGGCGGGCCTGAGGGAAATTCGGTCCACACCACCTTGTAGCCGCTCGCTGCAAGCTTCGGCTCCAGCGTGCCCTTGCTCTTGAGCAGCACCAGCTTGCCGTATTTCTGATAGCCGATGCGGACGACCTTGTCCTGTCCGTAGGACGTGCCGACCGCAGCGGCGACGATGCCGATCGACAGCACGATGGCCGCGATCAGACGTTGAACAATGCGCCTCATGTTCAAACCTTTTGATGGGGGGAGATTGGTCGGCACGTTCATGTGGCCGTGCTGCGCCAGACGATGTCGCGAATGACGATCGGCCTCGGGATCAGGCCGAGCTTGTAGAACCGGTCGGCGACGCCCTGCTGGGTCGCAACGATGTCGTCGGTGACGGGCCCGACCGCGAAGGCCGACCGGTTGGCGGCAATGGTCTGGATGTCGAGCGGAATGCCGGTCACCGTTGCCAGCGATTTCGCGACTTGGTCGCGGTGCTGCTCGGCCCAATTTGCGGTCGCGGTGGTGACGTCGACGATCTGTTGCAGGAGGGGCCCGTGACTCCTCGCGAACTCGCGGTTGGCAATGTAGAAGGAATTGGACTTGGTGACCTCGCTCGCGTTGATCAGGATACGGCCATTCTGTTTGGCCTCGCCGATCGCGAAATACGGATCCCAGATCGCCCACGCCTCGATGCTGCCATTGGCGAACGCTGGGCCGGCGTCCGGCGGCGTCAGATAGACCGGCGTGATGTCGGCATAGGTGAGGCCGGCTTTCTCCAGTGTCTGCACCACGATGTTGTGGGCACTGGAACCCTTGGTGAAGCCGACGCGCTTGCCTTTCAGATCAGCAATCGCGTGAATCGGCGAGTCCTTCGGCACCAGAATGCCAGCGCCGTTGGTGATGGGCTGGCCTGCGGCATAGACGATCGCAGCACCCGCGGCCTGGGCGAACACCGGCGGGGAATCGCCGACCGCGCCGTAGTCGACGCTGCCGACGTTCATCGCCTCCATCATCGGCGGGCCCGAGGAGAACTCGACCCACTTCACCTCGATGCCTTGCGGGGCGAAATGTTTTTCCAACGCGGCCTGCTGGCGCGTGATAACCAGCACACCGTTCTTCTGGTAGCCGATACGAATTTCCTTCACGGCCGCTTGCGCGTTCGCGCGCGTCGCAAACGTAGCTGCGGCCGCTGTTTCAACGGATAGCTTGAGAAAGTCCCGACGCTGCATCCAACACTCCCGGGCCCGCGCGGCCGTCATTCATTCGCGTTGGAGAATGATGGTGCGGGCGATCGGAGCTGTCGAGACGCGCGGAAAAATAGCGATGCCCGCACTGCGCGTGCGGCAGCGCGCATGATTAATCTTTCAACCGGTCAAGCGAATGAAGATGAAGTTTTTCTGCACGCGAATGTGAGAGACGCGCGGATTCCGTCCGACGCTGTCACGACCGAAACAAAAAATGTCGAAAACAACCCCATGCACAGTAGCCGGGGCCAGTCAGATCAATGGCTTACTCATCGGGCAACACGGTTTGACTCGTCGGGCAAAACAGGAGCACAGTTCCATGATGGCACAAGAGGGATCGGTACGCCTTCCGGCCTAGCGCCGCCATCTCACCGGCAAATTCTGCAGCCCGCGGAACGCCCAGCCGCCGATCCGCACCGGCTCGTCCTCGGCGAGTTCGAGCTGCCTTGCGCGGGCAAACACGGTCGGCAGCGCCACGTCGGCGATCATGGCGCGGGAGGCAAAGGCGCCGGCGCAGAAATGCGGGCCGGCGCCGAAGGCGACGCTCTTGGACGTATCACGCCGCACGTCGAACTGATCGGCGCGGTCAAAATGCTTCTCGTCGCGGTTGGCTGAGCCGAACATCAGGAACACGCGCTCATCCGTTTCGAACGCAACATCGCGGATCGACCACGGCTTTGCGATCCGCCGCGGCGACATCCCGATCGGCGAGATCCAGCGGGCGTATTCCTCGAACGCTTCGAGCCAGGACACCTCGCCCTTGCGCACGAGATCGAGCTGGTCGGGATGGGTCAGCAGCGCCCACACCGTTCCGGCGATCGCCTTGCGCGGCTCGTTTTGCCCGCCGGAGATCGCGAGATTGACGTTGGCGCGCACGCTGTCCATCGCCATGCCGGAGGCGACGAGCACGCCGAGGATGCTCTGGTCGGGATGCTTGCGCATCACCGGCAGCATGTCGTCGATCGCCGCATCGATGCCCGAGGTCGCGGCATGGCAGCGCGCCTCGACCGCGGGATCGCCCCCGTAATTGGCGATGCCCTCAATCATGCCCTGCGACCAGGCATCCATGTCCTGGTAGCCGATATTGGTGAGGCCGGTGATCGACTTCAGGCACTCGCCGGAGAACGGCAGCGCGAAGTCGCGCATGAAGTCGATCCGGCCGGGCTCGATCGCGTCGAGGATGCGATCGGCGTGGGCCTGGAACTGCGCGGTCCAGTGCGCCTTCACCGTCTTCGGCGACACCGTCGGAAACATCGCGCGGCGCTCGACCTGATGCGCTTCGCCGTCCTTGCGCATCATGTTGTGGCCCATTAGCCGGTTCATCAGGCCCGCGGGCTGATGCGAGGAGAACACGTCGATCTGCTTCTCGGAGATCGAGATGTCGTCGCGGCTCGTCAGCAGCGTCGAGCCGAGCTGCGGCACGAAGGCGATCGGCGCCTCCTTGCGCATGGTCGCAAGCATCGGATAGGGGTCGGCCCAGAACGAGGCCGGTTCGATGTCGATGCGCGGCGCGGTGCTCAAAGCGGGCTCCCCGGATACTCGTGTGATCCGGACCAGACTAGCGAACTCCGGTGCCGGCGTCTGTCCCTAGCGATGGGGACAGGGCAATATTGGGGCGTGGCTTAACAAGCCTGATGCACGCAAAGGAACGGCTAACCACATTCCGACGGCCGGATGCGCGAGGCATGGGAAGTCGATCAACCAGTGACAGCATGGGGCTATCGTAGATCAACCGAGGGAAACTGCCGTGACTGGAATGACGAAGCTTCGCTCTCGGTTCATGTTAGCTGCTTTGTGGATCAGTCTCGTCGGTGCTCTCGTCGTTTTGTTTTCGCTGCTCAACCGGCCAGGCGGTGATCCGCAACTTTGGGTGATCAGCCTGATCGTATCCTGGTTGCCGTTCCTTGTGCTGGTGGGCGTCTGGCTGTGGTACTCGCGTGCGGCTCGGCGCTCATCATCCGGCACGAGCTGGGTCGATCTCTACGAGCGGCAGGTCGCCGAAAACAGGCGCACGAATGCATTGTTGGAGAGGATCGCCGCGGCCCTGGAAAAGCCGTCTCCGGGTTAGCTCGCACCGCGGTTATCACGGAGACAAAGGGTATGCGCTCGCGGATTTTTGCGCAGGTCTGGCTGGTGGCCTTGGCGCTCGCAACAACCGCTGCCGTCAGCCGGCCAGCGGCAGCCGACGACCAACAGGCGTGCTTGAAAGGATCGAAGGAAGCCGCTGCCGCGACGATCGCGGCCTGCACGCGCGCGATCGAAAGCGGCGACTATGGAGACCAGGACCTCTCCACCTTATATCATACGCGCGGCTATGCCTGGTCGCGGACAAGCCTCGCCGATCGCGTCGACCGCGCCTTCAAGGACTATAGCGAGGCGGTCCGAATTAACCCGAAAGCTGGCGGCTCGCTGCTCAACCGGGCGCACATCTACAACCAGCGGTGCGAGTACGACCGGGCGATAGCGGACGTCGACCACGCGTTCGAAAGCGGCCTGTCGGACTACGGAAAGCGGGTTGGATACGGCGAGCGCGGCTACGCCTATCAAGCCAAGGGTGACAACGACCGGGCCATCGCGGACTATACCGAGAGTCTCCGGCTGGATGCGAACAACAGTTTCGCCCTCATCGCCCGAGGCGACGCCTACTTTGCCAAGGGCAATTTTGATCGTGCAATCGCCGACTACGACGGGGTGATCGCAGTTGATCCAGAATATGTGCACGACTAGCATGCCTACAGCAATCGCGCCATTGCGTACCTATCCAAGGGCGATGTCCGTGGCGCCATCGCGGACTTTGACCGGGAGCAGGCGCTATCATGGCTCGCTGCTGCTGCCTTTTTTGCAGCGGTGATCTGGCTGTGTTGCCGAAGGGACGCCCATGCGCCCGGACGGTGGTCCGGGCGGACGATCGTTCAGATGTGCGAGAATGAGCTCGTGGAAATAAAGCGCAGGAACGCCGCCTTGGAGAGTATCGCGGCGGCTCTGGAGAAGCGGTCATCGGGTTAGCCGACCGCAGTGTTTAACTTCCGGAATGACCGTCCGAGCCGCCCAACCAACCGTCGTTCTGGCCGGGCCCAAAGTTCGTATTGTTTCGATCCGGGGAGACCCTCGTCCCCTGGTAACAGGCGTAGCCAATGAAGCCGAGCAGGGCGACGAGACAGATGGGTGCAAGAAGCCAGTCTGGCATGGTTCTAGTCCCTGATAAGCTGGCCCGCCGTGATCGCACTGACGATACCCCGAGCGCATCAAAGACTCAACTGAACGCTAAACTTGGATCGAAGGACGAGGTGTTCAATCAGGCCCTCAGGCGACGTTGGCGGGCTCAATCAACCCTTACCCGGACTCGATAAAGTGCCGAGGCGACGGTCGAGGCGAGCACCAGCACAAGACCAAGCCCGATCATGGGGTTCTTTGCGATTACCGCCGCGAGCGATACCCCCAGCGCCGCGGCCAGCATCTGCCAGAAACCCAGCAGCGCCGAGGCTGCACCGGCGCGATCGCCAAACGGCGAAAGTGTCTGCGCGCTGCAGAGCGGATTGACCATGCCCATTCCCAGGAGGAAGACGCATGCGCCGGCAAGAAATGGCAAAAAGCGCCCGTCGAACAGCGCAAACAGCAACACCATGCCGCTGCCGACACAGGCGAGTGCGAGGCCGATGCCGATCGATCGGTCGAGACCGAGATGCGGAACGATTTTCGTCGCGGTAATGCCCGCGCTGAAGACGATCATGACCGTGCCTGCGAAGAACAGGCCGAGTTGCAGTGGGGTGAAGTCGAGGCCCTCAATCAAGACACGCGGCAACGCCGAAAACATTGCAAACAGCGCGCCCAGGATGAGGCTGACAGTCGCGGCAGGAATCACGAAGCGGCGGTCAGTCGAAAGCGACCAGTAGTTCCTGGCGATCGTCGATGCATCGAACGCGGGGCGAGGTGCGAGGTGAGTTTCTTCGAATGCGGCAAAAAAAGCCATGGCGGCAACAGCGGCGAAGATTGCGACGAAGACAAAGGCCGAACGCCAACCAAAAAAATGATCCAGCGCGCCACCCACCAGCGGCGAGAATCCGGGTGCCGCTGCCATCGCAATCATGACAAAGGTGAGCACCCGGGCCAACTTTTCACCCTCAAAGAGATCTCTTGCGATAGCTCGCGAAAGAACGGATGCGGCACATGCCCCAGCAGCCTGCACGACGCGACCGATGAGCAGTGCCGCGAAGTCGTTGGCCAACGCGCACCAGATGCTCCCTGCGAAAAACACCGCGAACCCGATCATCACGGGTACGCGCCGGCCGAAACGATCCGACATCGGACCGACAACAAGTTGTCCGAGCGCGAACATGGCAAGGAATATGGTGATAGCCCCCGTGACCTGTGCGCTAGAGACGCCCACCGCAGCGGCGATATTCGGCAGCGAAGGCAGCAGGATGTTAGTGGCTAGTGTGCCGCTCGCAGACAGCGCTGCAAGAACGGCAACCTGAAGACCGAGCGGCACGACCCGTGCGAGCGGAGGATTTTCAACGTTGCTGGTCATGAGCCGCTTCAGGTTTATGAATGATAATTATCATATCATTCGCGCTTTGTGCGCGCAACCTGAGCACACTCCGCTTTGGGTCATTCGCGTCGACCGTGGCCGCGTGGCGCCATATCCGGTCGAGCTGGCCCAGTTCGGAAGCGAGAATCCCAGAGTTGGCGTACCCTCAGTTCAGGCTCCGCGGCCCCGCGAGCAGGCGCAGCACGATGGCGAACAATTCGTTCTGCGAGGAGATGCCGAGCCGCTCATAGGCGCGCTTGCGATAGGTCAGGGTCGAATGCAGGCTGATGCCGAGCGCCTGCGAAATCGCCTCGGAGCTGAAGCCGAGCAGGATACGCCGGCAGACCTGCTGCTCGCGGTTCGTGAGATCGGCGAGTGGCGCGCGGGTAGCAAACAGCGCGGCGAGATTCTGGTCGGGCGGACTGTGCTGGAAGTGGCGTGCGACGCTCGCGCCGATCGCAGGCGCTATGGCCTGGAGCCGCGCGCGCTCGACATCGCCGAAGCGGCCCTGGGCGGCGATGCGGTAGAAATTCACGTAGAAGCAGGTGTCCTCGACCCAGATCGCGGTCGCGCATTTGTCGACGATGCCGGAATTGTTGAAGAATATCTTCCGGTAGCGTGCGCCGTACATGCGCGGCGCAAAAGCCGGCAGCACGATGGGGGCGCGGCCCTCATCTTCGAACAGCGCATCGCGATTGGGATCGGATTCGTGGAACTGCCCGGCATAGGCGGCACCGAGATGGCCGCCGGTCGGGATGTTGCCGGCATCGAGCAGGCAGCTCGTCGCACCGGCGCGCGTCAACGCGAACACCATGCAATGGCCGACGCCGGCCTGCCTGCGCAGCGTGTCGATCAGCACGTTGGGAAAATCCGGCCGGCCGATGGCAAGCACCGCGGGCGTAACGTCGCCTACGGCCGGATTCAGGGCCGTCCCGTGAGGCCGCATCGTTCTCTCCCTGTCGCGTTTTGCGAAATTTAGCAGCAATGGCAGCGCGCCGGAAGACGGAAGTCGCCGGGATATGCGGCCCGATGGGTGCCGGGCCTGCGCGGCAACGCCAACGGTTCGGGAAGCGAATGAGGATCACGCCGAACCAATGCGCTCGACGAGCTCAAAGCGTTCACACCAGAGCGTCATATCCGGCGCGTAGCGTCCGAGCCGGGTGAAATACCGCTTATGCGCCTCGCGCCAATACTGCAAGGAGCGGTCACCTTCACCTTCGTCATAGGCAAACGCCTCATCGACTTCATCGAAGCGTCGCTTCGTGAGCTCGATGGTCTTGAGAACGGCTTTCGGAACGCCTTGTCCATCGACAACGACCATCAATTTTCCGACTTTCGCCGATAGAAGACCCTGACTTTCCGCCCAGCAGGTCGCACGCTTGGCTCCCGCAAGAACCAGCTCAAGGAGCCTGTCGGCGAGATCAGGACTATCACCGAAGGAAAACGTCTCGAGACTATGCCAGTCCATTGGCGAAACACTGATGCTCGTGTTTAAGGGTGTCAAGACGCAACGCGACCGGGCGACACGCGGCGCTACACGCCCGGAGCACGCATCCACAATCAGACGATCAGCGGCGCTCGCCGCAGACGCCGACGTTGTTCTGGAGAATGCCGCTATTGGGACCGGACCCGTGGGGGCGCACAACGTCATTAAATTCGGCCGCTGATTACCGTCCTTGCGGCCGCAGTGGCAGTTACAATTTCGGTGATCGCTCCGCCCAGGCTTTGGTGGCTTGGCAGGTTTCCATCGCTCGGGCGTAGGCGGGGCGTGTGGTCGTGCAGGCGAGATAGGCACGCTCGACTGAACCCGGAGTATAGTTGCCGGTTCGCAGACCAAGCAGGAGAGCGTAGCTCACTGAAATGTCGGCAGCGGTGAACTTGTCCCCGGCGAGAAATGGATGATTTGAGAGACGCTGGATGACCAATGCCAGCCGGCCATGAAAGGTCTCCAGTGCCCAGCTCGTGACCCGGGCGTTTCGTTCTGCTTCCGGCGCGAGTGCGCGACCGACGAAGACGGCGTTCATTGGCCCAGCGAGCCCAGCCTCTCCCAAATGGAGGAATTGCAGATAGGCGGCGAAAGCCGGATCATCCGGGGCGACGGCGAGCGGGCTCGAGCCGTGGCGGGCGAGCAGGTATTCGAGGATCGCGATCGATTCGACCATGATCGTCTCACCGTCCTGTAGCGCCGGGATAAAGCCGATAAGCCATCCCCAATTCCTCGAGCAGCCAAACGACACGGAACCCACGACCTTCGCCAAAGACAGTGAGCATAGTTGAGCGTCCTTACGTTGGCTCAAGTGCTTCAATTCGCAGGAGCGAGAATGACTACGCATACTGCTATGGCTCGCACTTGCACAAGGCTCGTCGAATACACGGCATCGTGCAGCGCCGGTCCTTCTCACCTTGTGGGTTCAGGTAGGCACGCCAGAGCGCGCGATGTCCGTTTGGAGATCCCCTACCCCGCCGCCTTCGCCGGCGCGACGCTGATCGCGAGCTTGCCGTAGCGGTCGGTGAAAGCCTCGGTGTCGATCTCCTCGAGCTTGATCTCGCCGCTCATGACACCCTTCTTCCAGGCCGCCTGCGCGGGATCGTTCTGGAACTCAGGCATCACCTCGCGGCCGAACAGCTCCAGCGATTCGCATATGTGCTCGTGGCTGTTCTTGCCCGCTTGATTGAGCAGGATGACCTGGTCGATATGCGAGCTCTGGAATCGCTTCAGCTTCCTGCGGATCGTCTCGGGCGAGCCGATCAGGCCACCGCGCAGCGCGGCCTCCTGCGCCTCCGGATTGTCGCGCTTCCACTTGTTGTACTCGTCCCACATATTGATGGTGTAGGGCGCGGGACGCTGGCGGTTCTGCGCGGCGCCATAGAAACGCAGCGCGAACTGGAAGAAGGTGGCGCCGTCGGCACGCGCACGCGCCTCTTCATCGGTCTTGGCGCACATGAAGAACGACACCAGCGCCATGTTCGGATTGATTTCATAGTCGGCGAGCTTGGTGAGGCGCTTGGTGATCGCGTTGTAATAGGCGTGGACCCAGGCATGCGCGGCATCGGCGCTGACGAACTGGAAGCCGAGCGCGCCAAAGCCGTGGCGGCCGGCGCGTTCGATGGTCGGCAGCTGCGAGCAGGCCATCCACAGCGGCGGATGCGGCTTCTGCACCGGCTTCGGTACGACATTGCGCAAAGGGATATCGAAATGCTTGCCGTGGTGCTCGCTGCCTGCGTCCTTGAACATCGGGAAGATCGCGGCGACGGCCTCCTCGAACACCTCCTTCTTGGTCTCCATGTCGCGGCCGAACGGTGTCAGCTCGGTGATGGAGGCGCTCTCGCCCATGCCGAATTCGCAGCGTCCGTTGGAGAGCAGGTCGAGCACCGCGACGCGCTCGGCGACGCGCGCCGGATGATTGGTGGTGAGCTGGAGGATGCCGTGGCCAAGCCGGATGTTCTGCGTGCGCTGACTGGCGGCGGCGAGGAAGGATTCCGGCGAAGGCGAGTGCGAATATTCCTCGAGGAAATGATGCTCGACGACCCAGGCGTGGTCGTAGCCGACCTTGTCGGCGAGCTCGAGCTGCGAAAGCGCGTTCTGGTAGAGCTTGAGCTCGTCGCCCGCCACCCACGGCCGTGGCAGTTGCAGCTCATAGAAGATGCCGAACTTCATGACGCCATCTCTCCCACATTTTCTTGCCTGCTTGTTTTTGTTGCGGGCATCTTAATGCGTGGGACGGCGCTGTCTACGCAGTCGCAATTCCGCCTTGCGGGAGGATGCGCTTTTCGGCGCGGCGGCCATTCAGGACCACGCCGATGAAGGTGAAGCGCACCAGCAGGTGATAGCTCGCCAGCATCGGCGGAATCGCGACGATGAGAATCATGGCGAACTTGACCAGCCCGGGCCAGTCGAGTTGCGACAGCGCGACCTGGAGCGCCATCACGATCGGCATGTGGATCAGGTAGAGCCAGTAGGACGCATCGGCGAGATAGCGTCGCGTCGGGCTGAAGCCGGACATGAACCGGAGCGCGACGCCGATGATCGCAAACGTCGCGATCCATATGGCCGGTGCGTAAAGCATGACCGAGACCAGCCGCAGCGTATCGGACCGGAACGGCAGCCTTGGTGCGCCCGGCGCCGATGTGATGATGCCGGCGAGCAGGTAGCTGATCAGGATCAGGCCGATCGCCGCCAGGAGATTCCACAGCCAGCGTCGCTCCAGGATCCGCAGCAGATCGATCCGCCGATGCAGCAGCCATCCGACCCCGAAGGCAGTGCCGAAGCCGATCCACGCCTGCGCGTTGGTGACAAGCGATTGATCCGGCGTCCTCACGCCCATCGCGCTGATCCAGCGTTGGTCGAGACTGAAAGCAATGCCGATCGGGATTGCCACAACCAGGGGCGCCAGGGGATTTCGCATGATCCGCGCAAACAGACGATCGAGGACCGTTCGGAATGTGCCGGAGGCGTCAAGCCAGATAGTCGCGCCACGGAGCAGCAGCATGGCGGCGTAGAGCTCCAGCAGCACATACAGAAACCAGAGGTGGGTCAGGGGGAAATTCGGCAATGCCGGTAGCCAGCTGGACGTGGGGTGGGTCAGACCGCCATTCGGAAAGCCGGATGCCCAGATCACGACCAGCGCCATCGGCGCGAACACGAGCGGCCAGGCGATCACGAGCGGCAGCCCGATCCGCTGCAGCCTGTCCTTGACGAAGTCCCAGGGCCCGCGGCGATGAAAGCTCATGCGGGCGAAGAAACCCGCCATCAGGAAGAACGTCGTCATCCGGAAGACGTGGATGGTGAAGGACAGCAAGCCCAGGATCAGGCTTGGATGGGTGTCCTGGATGATCCAGAACCGGGGCGACGCCGGCACAAACGACAGCGTCGCGTGCAGGACGATGCCGAGCAGGAGGGCAAGAGCCCTGACCGCATCAAGCGCATGCAGGCGTTCCGGTGCGGAGGGGACGACGGTGATCAAAGGAGACATGGACGGGCTCGGCTTGCTGGAGAAGAGCTTTTTCCTGCCGGCAGTCTGCTTGATGCCCTCAGGACTCTCTCGCCCAATCCAAAAATCGGCTAGCCGATTTCTCGGCGCGGCTGGCTGGTTTGGAGAGGGCGCTCCTGGTCCGGCGCCGTTTGCGGCCGGCTCAACGCCTCGCGCCGGAATTCGGTCGGAGTCACGCCGGTCTCGGCCTTGAATGCGCGATTGAAAGGCCCGATCGACTGGAAGCCGGCGTCCATGGCGATGGTCAGCACCGGGACCTCCCGTTGCGCCAAATCGGACAGCGCCAGCCTGGCATCCTCGATGCGATAGTGATTGAGGTACGCATTGAAATTGCGATAGCCCAGCCCTTCGTTGATCGCCTGGCGCAG
This sequence comes from Bradyrhizobium sp. Kon10, assembly GCF_055807395.1. Taxonomy (NCBI): domain Bacteria; kingdom Pseudomonadati; phylum Pseudomonadota; class Alphaproteobacteria; order Hyphomicrobiales; family Nitrobacteraceae; genus Bradyrhizobium; species Bradyrhizobium sp. Kon10. The sequence continues at coordinate 51,617 of NZ_JBVVOZ010000011.1, forward strand.
CCGATGCTCGGGAATGTCGAGCCGTGCCGCCAGCGCCCCGATCGCAAGCCCCTCCTGCCGGTAGGTTCGCTCGATCGTCATCAGATGGTCGAGACGCCGCAGCAGGATCGGATCGACCACGACCGATCCCGTGGGAGCACGAGCGGCGCCGCGCGCGCTGGATGCGATTGCCGCCGTGGCGTCGACGGGCACGGCCGGCTGGGTGGCGAAAGCGCCCAGTCCGGCGAGCATCGCCACGACGAACAGGCCGAGCGCGGTCGGAAGACTGCCGGGCGCGCCGGGCAGCGCAACGGGAATCGCGGCGAAGCCGGCGCCGGCGACGGCCGCGATCAGCCCGACATTGATCGCCAGCATTGCCAGCCGCAGCCGGCGGCGGCGCGCGACCAGATCGGCACGCCAGGTCTTGACCGTCTGCACCGCGGCCGCGAGAGCCAGTGCCAGGCAGACCAAGGCCAGGACTCGACCGCCGGCCCCGGCCAAAGCGGGCCAGTGCGCCCAGCTCAGCGTGATCGCGAACCCCAAAGCCACGATGCTCAGCCACAGGGCGCCGTGCCATCGCCTGAGGACGAAATCGTCGTCGAACGCCGCGCGCGCCCACATCCAGAACACGGCGGGTTGCGCCGACAGGATCGGCAGCACCCACCACCACGAGGATTTTGGAAACAAAGGCGCGGTCGCGATCGCATAGAACACGCCGCCGGCCGACATGGCCATGCCCAGCAAACCCTGCTGGCTGGTGCCACGGCGCAGCAGCGCCACCAGAATGATCATCAGGAACACGCCGCTGGTCGCGCCGCGCAGTCCGAGATCGATGGCCGTGAGCCCCATCCCGTTCACAATCTGCATTCCCCGTTAGACGCCAACTCTCGCACCGCCTCCGCGCGGGCACAACCCGGACTTGTGCTTGCGGACATTGAGGCCGCGATCGTCGCCAATCGACGGATTGATCCAGATCAACGCCGCGGCGGCCCGAATGCATCAAAAGTGCAGCAAGGCAACGGCCCGGATGCCGTCCCGATTTCCCAAAATTCAGCGAGAGCGGATATGTCGGCCCCTGACGACACGCATGGGCGCGTGCGCCGTAGGCGCATGGAGATCTTTGCGTTCCTGTTCCTGACCGCGGTCGTGATGCCCGTCCTCGCGGTCGGAACCGTCGGCTCATACGGGCTCGGCGTCTGGATCTACCAGATGGTCGCAGGTCCGCCCGGCCCACCGCCCTCCCCGCATTGATCCCGCACAGCGAAAGACAGGCATCATGGCCCAAGCCTCACTCAGCAAAGCCACACTCAACCGCCGCGCATTGATCACCGGCCGGGTGCTCGGCGCTGACCGCATCATCCCGCCGCCGGGATACGAGATCGCCAGCATCATCGTGCAGGCGCGTCCCGAACGCCTTGCCGAGGTCGAGACCGCGATCGTCGCGCTTCCCGGCTGCGAAATCCACGGCCGCGACCCGCGCGGAAAGCTCGTCGTCGTCACCGAAGCGCCGGACGCCGGCAGCCTCGGCACCATGCTCAACACTATCCAGTCGCTGCCGAACGTCTATTCCGCGGCGCTGGTGTTTCACGCCATCGAAACGACCTAACGGCCGGAGAGCCATCATGACATCGCCGAAGCTCGACCGCCGCCAGATGCTGAAGCTCGAAGCCGCCGCGATTGCAGCCGTCGCGGCCGGCATGCCGGCGCCGGCGCTCCCCGCCAATCTCGTCACCGAGCGCGAGACGGCCGAACTGAAATGGGACAAGGCCGCCTGCCGCTTCTGCGGCACCGGCTGCTCGGTGATGGTCGCGACCAAGGACAACCGCGTGGTCGCCACCCACGGTGACATCAAGGCCGAGGTCAATCGCGGCCTCAACTGCGTCAAGGGCTACTTCCTGTCCAAAATCATGTACGGCCATGACCGCCTGATCCAGCCGATGCTGCGCAAGGCCAACGGCAAGTACGACAAGAACGGCGAGTTCACGCCGGTGTCGTGGACCGAAGCCTTCGACATCATGGAAGTGAAGTGGAAGGAGGCGTTCAAGAAGCGTGGGCCGAACGGCGTCGCCATGTTCGGCTCCGGCCAGTGGACGATTTGGGAAGGCTACGCCGCCTCAAAACTGTTCAAGGCCGGCTTCCGCACCAACAACATCGACCCCAATGCGCGGCACTGCATGGCGTCCGCCGTGGCCGGCATGATGCGCACCTTCGGCATCGACGAGCCGGCCGGCTGCTATGACGACATCGAAGCCGCCGATGCCTTCGTGCTGTGGGGCTCCAACATGGCGGAGATGCATCCGATCCTGTGGACGCGCCTGACCGACCGCCGGCTCACCGCGCCGCATGTCCGCGTCGCCGTGCTCTCGACCTTCGAGCACAGATCCTTTGACCTCGCCGATATCGGCATGGTGTTCAAGCCGCAGACCGACCTCTATTTGCTCAACGCCATCGCCAACCACATCATCAAGACCGGCCGCGTCAACAAGGACTTCGTGGCCGCGCATACCATTTTCCGGCGCGGACAGACCGATATCGGCTACGGCTTGCGGCCCGAGCATCCGCTGCAGAAGAAGGCGACCGGCGCGGCTAAGGCCAACGACTCCACCGAGATGAGCTACGACGAGTACGTCAAGTTCGTCTCGGACTACACGCTGGAGAAAGCCGCCGAGATGTCCGGCGTGCCGCTGAACCGGCTGGAAGCGCTGGCTGAGCTCTATGCGGATCCCAAGACCAAGGTGGTCTCGTTCTGGACCATGGGCTTCAACCAGCACACCCGCGGCGTCTGGTGCAACAACCTCGTCTACAACATCCATCTCCTGACCGGGAAGATCTCTTCGCCCGGCAACAGCCCGTTCTCGCTGACGGGCCAGCCTTCGGCCTGCGGCACCGCGCGCGAGGTCGGCACCTTCTCGCACCGCCTGCCCGCCGACATGGTCGTGACCAACAAGGAGCATCGCGACAAGGCCGAGCACATCTGGAAGCTGCCCGAGGGCACCATCCCCGACAAACCCGGCGCTCACGCCGTGCTGCAAAGCCGGATGCTGAAGGACGGCCTGATCAACGCCTATTGGGTGCAGGTCAACAACAATCTCCAGGCCGGCCCCAACGCCAACGAGGAGACTTATCCGGGCTTCCGCAATCCCGACAATTTCATCGTGGTCTCGGATGCCTATCCGAGCGTGACGGCACTCGCGGCCGATCTCATTTTGCCGACGGCGATGTGGGTCGAGAAGGAAGGCGCGTACGGCAATGCCGAGCGGCGCACGCAGTTCTGGCACCAGCTCGTCACCGCGCCGGGCGAGGCGAAATCAGACCTCTGGCAGCTGATGGAATTCTCCAAGCGATTCAAGATCGAGGAGGTCTGGCCCGAGGAGCTGATCGCCAAGATGCCGGAGGTTCGCGGCAAGACGCTGTTCGACGTGCTCTATCGCAACGGTCAGGTCGACAAGTTTCCGAGCTCGGAGATCGAGCAGGGCTATCTCAATGAGGAGTCGAAGGCGTTCGGCTTCTACGTGCAGAAGGGGCTGTTCGAGGAATATGCCTCGTTCGGTCGCGGCCACGGCCACGACCTCGCGCCGTTCGAGACTTATCACCGCGAGCGCGGCCTGCGCTGGCCGGTCGTCAACGGCCAGGAGACGAAGTGGCGCTTCCGCGAGGGCAGCGACCCCTACGTCAAGCAGGGCGCCGACGTGCAGTTCTATGGTTACCCCGATGGCAAGGCGCGCATCTTCGCGCTGCCCTACGAGCCGGCGGCGGAATCACCCGACAACGATTATCCGTTCTGGCTCTCGACCGGCCGCGTGCTGGAGCACTGGCATTCCGGCACCATGACGCGCCGCGTGCCCGAGCTTTACAAGGCGTTCCCCGAAGCCGTGTGCTTCATGCATCCCGACGATGCCCAGGACGCAAAGATCCGACGCGGCGACGAGGTCAAGGTGGTGTCCCGCCGCGGCTTTATCCGCGCCAGGGTCGAGACCCGCGGCCGCGACCGGCCGCCGCGCGGCCTGGTGTTCGTGCCGTGGTTCGACGAATCCAAGCTGATCAACAAGGTGACGCTCGACGCCACCGATCCGATCTCGTTGCAGGCTGACTTCAAGAAATGCGCGGTGCGCATCGAGCGGGTGGGGCTGTCATGACCAGACGAGTTGCAATTGTGCTGATCGCGTTCGCGATTGCCGCCGGGGCGAGCTCGCTGACCGCGCAGACGGTGACATCAGGCCTGCGCGGACCGACGCCGCTCAACGACGAGGGTCCGGCGCCGCAGATGCTGCCGAACCGCAATACATCCGAGCGGGAGGTTCGCAATTATCCCGAGCAACCGCCGGTGATCCCGCACACCATCGACGGCTACCAGATCGACCTCAACGGCAACAAGTGCCTGTCCTGCCACGCGCGGGCACGCATCGCGGAATCACAGGCGCCGATGGTCTCGATCACGCATTTCATGGATCGCGACGGCCAGTTCCTGGCCTCGATCTCGCCGCGGCGGTTCTGGTGCACCGAATGTCACGTGCCGCAGAACACCGCCACACCGCCCGTCAGCAATGATTTCACCGACATCGACACGCTGCTGTCGCGCGCAAGCCCCGGGGGCCGGCGATGACCGCCACCGCCGACGAGCCCAATGAGCGGTTGGAGGCGAAACGCGGATTGATCGCGCGGGGTCTGGATTTCGCGCGCGAGCTCTGGCAGGTGCTGATCCGGCCGAGCTCGGTGTTCGGGCTCGGCGTACTCGTGCTGGCGGGTTTCGCCGCCGGCGTGATCTTCTGGGGCGGCTTCAACACCGCGCTGGAGCTGACCAACACCGAAAAATTCTGTACCGGCTGTCACGAGATGCGCGAGAACGTGTTCGCCGAGCTGAAATCGACCATCCATTTCAGCAACCGTTCCGGCGTGCGCGCCACCTGTCCGGACTGCCACGTGCCGCACAACTGGACCGACAAGATCGCGCGCAAGATGCAGGCCTCCAAGGAGGTCTGGGGCAAACTGTTCGGCACGATCGACACCCGCGAGAAGTTTTTGGATCACCGGCTCGAGCTTGCGGCGCATGAATGGGCGCGGTTCAAGGCCAATGATTCGCTGGAATGCCGCAACTGCCACAGCGCCGATTCCATGGACATCACCAAACAGTCGCCGAGGGCCTCGGTGGCGCACCAGCGCTTCCTGTTCACGGGGGAGAAGACCTGCATCGACTGCCACAAGGGCATCGCCCACCACCTGCCCGACATGCGCGGCGTTCCCGGCTGGCAATAGGGATGGTCTCCCATCTGACTTCCTGGCGCGGCCTGAGCGAGCGCCTCGTCCTTCGAGACGACCGCTTTGCGGTCTCCTCAGGATGAGGCTAGGCGGTATCTCGCCTGCCGAAACTGCTGCCGCGCACTCCGTCCTCATCCTGAGGGCCCGCCAAGGGCGGGTGTCTCGAAGGATGGTCCGCAGACAAAGGGCCTTGATGCGATTGTCCCGCGCTTGAACCAGCGGGGCTAATGGTTAGTTTTGGGGGTGGCGAATCGCTTCGATTTCGCCCTTTCTCAAGACACAAATGCCCACATTCACCCCGCATCAGGATGCCGCGCTGAAAGCCGTCGGCGATTGGCTCAAGGCCAAACCCGGCCGTAACGGCACGCCGCCGGTGTTCCGCCTGTTCGGCTATGCCGGCACCGGCAAGACCACGCTGGCGCGGCACATCGCCGACGGCGTCGACGGCGAGGTGAAGTTCGCCGCCTTCACCGGCAAGGCCGCGCTGGTGATGCGCAACAAGGGTTGCGACGAGGCCTCCACCATCCATTCCCTGATCTACCGCGCCCGCGAATCCGGCGAGGAGCAGCCGAGCTTCGAGCTCTGGGACGACGCGCCGGCGTCCAAGGCCAAGCTGATCGTGATCGACGAATGCTCGATGGTCGATGCAGAGCTCGGTCGCGACCTGATGTCGTTCGAGTGTCCGCTGCTTGTGCTGGGCGATCCCGCGCAGCTGCCGCCGATCCAGGGCGGCGGCTTCTTCACCAACACCGAACCGGACGCGATGCTCACGGAAGTGCACCGCCAGGCGCAGGACGACCCGATCGTGCGAATGTCGATGGACATCCGCGAGGGGCGCGAGCTCGACATCGGGCGCTACGGCGAGAGCGAAGTGGTGTCGCGCAAAGAGCTCGACCCCGACCGCGTCATGAGCGCCGACCAGATCCTGGTCGGCCGCAACAACACCCGTCGCGCCTACAACACCCGCTTCCGCCAGCGCCAGAACATCGAAGACACCTTCCCGGTCGCCGGCGACAAGCTGGTCTGCCTGCGCAACAACCGCAAGAAGGGCCTGTTCAACGGCGGCCTGTGGCGGGTGAAATCACGCAACACCTCGCGCTCGAAATCGCGCATCCTCAGCATGCGGCTGTCGCCCGACGAGGATCTCGGGCACAAGGTGACCAAGGTCTCGGTGCGCGCCGACTGTTTCGAGGGCGGCGTCGAGGCGATCGCCTGGGAGCAGCGCAAGCCTTACGACGAGTTCGACTTCGGCTACGTCCTGACCGTGCACAAATCGCAGGGCTCGCAATGGGACGACGTCGTGCTGTTCGACGAGAGCTTTGCGTTCGGAGAGAGCCGAGCGCGGTGGCTCTACACGGGAATTACGCGGGCGGCGAAACGGTTGAGCATCGTGGTGTAAAGCCGCGCTGCCGTAGGGTGGGCAAAGCGAAGCGTGCCCACCGTTATTGCGTCTGTGGAGAGATGGTGGGCACGGCGCGCAAGAGCGCGCCTTTGCCCACCCTACGGCACCAACATCGAAACATCACTTCCCCCCGATAAAATAGAAATCGTCGCGCCCCGGCGGCGAGCCGTAGGTGAAGGGCTGCTGCGCGTGCTTGGTCGCGGACCAGACGTCGTCGCGGACGATGTCGAACAGTTTTCTGACCTCGACGCGCGGCTCCTTGATGTCGCGGGCGAGCGCGGTGGCGAACGGACTGTCGGCGCCGCCGTCGCTGTCGATTGCGGTCTCGCCGTGCTTGGCGGCGTAGACCACCATGAAGCCGGCGCCGGGCTCGATGTTGGAGAAGCCCTTGTCGACCAGCTGCAGCGACAGCGTGCGTTGCATGATCGGCGCAAACGGATTGTCGCGGCAGGCGTCGAGGATGACCAGTCGCAGCTTGTGCGCACCGCCCACCGCGGCGATCACCTGTTCGAGCGCCACGGCCTCGGTCTCGGCGTCCTTGTCGGCGGCGAGCCTGGTGTCGATCGGCACGAGATAATTGACCCCGCCAATCTCGAAGCCATGGCCGGCATAGTAGACCACCGCCCAATCGGCCTTCTCCGCTTCCGCCGCAAAGGCGCGCAAGGTCTCGAAGAACTTGTCGCGCGTCAGGTCGTTGGCGACCGTCACGCTCTGGAACCCGACGTCGCGCAGCACGGTTGCGATCAGCCTGGAATCGCGCGGCGGATTGTCGAGCACATGGACGTTCTTGTAGGCACCGTTGCCGATCACCAGCGCAATGCGGCGCGAATTGCCAACGGTCCCGGCCGTCTGCGGCGTCAGCGCGGCAAGCCGCTCTTGCGCCTTGGCACGGGCGCGGGCGACGTCGAGCTCGTCGAATGGCGTCAACGCATAGGCCGCCGAACGATAGTCGGCACGCGCCTGAGCGAGGTCGTGCTTCTGCTCGAACACCTGGCCACGACCGGAGTGGGCGCGCACATTGTTCGGATTGGCTGCCAGGACCGTGTTGTAGTCCTTGAGCGCGGCATCGATATCGCCCTTCATCAGGTAGACGTCGCCGCGATTGTTGGTCGCATACAGGTTCTTCGGCTGCTTCTGGATCAGGCCGTTGCAGTCGGCGAAGGCCTGGTCGTATTTGCCCATCAGGCCATAAGTGACGCAACGGTTGCTGGCGATCTGCGGCGCGGCCGGATCGATTTTCTCGGCTTCCGCGAAGTCGGACAGCGCGCCGTCATAATCCTTCATCAGCGTGCGCACGCGCGCGCGGTTGGTCCAGCCGAACAGAAACTTCGGCGCGTATTTGACCGCCAGGTTCAAATCGTCGAGCGCACTTTGCAGCGCGCCCTTGCGCAGCTGAATGGTGCCGCGGTTGCTGTAGGGGACGCCGTAAGTCGCGCGCTTGCGGATGGCGAGGTTGTAGTCGGCCAGCGCGAGATCGTCCTGGCCCTTGCGCTCATAGGCCACGCCGCGCAGGTTGACGATCACGACATTGTCCGGATCGGCCTCGATGGCGGATGACAGCACCTCGATCGCATGATCGTAGTCGTGCTTGCCGATCAGCGTATTGCCGCGCACGCCGAGCGCGACCGCCTTGTCCTTGCCGGTGACCCGATCGGCATTGAGCAGATTGTCGCAGGCGGTCGCACGGGCCTGGGCTTCCGCCTGGCGGTCGCGGCAGGTGGCGAGATCGTCGCCAGCTGGCGGCTCGGCCGCGGCGATTGCGGCGCCGGAGACAAGTATGACAAAGGTCAGGGCAACGACGCGCAGCATGTTGTCAGGTCAGCTCCAGCCACCACATTTTTAAGTCGGTCATCGATCGCGGCGGTTCATCTAGCCCGGAGTTCCCGGTCTCGCCAAGCAGGGCCGTCTCAGGCGGCGTTTCTCACGGACTCGTGTCCGTCCCGGCGTAACATCGGCAAGCGGGGCCCGTATCTCAGGTCACCAAATGCCGCCGGGCAGGCTGTTCGCCCAGCCTCGGCCGCCCTAGACTGTCAGACCTTCGGAAAAGAGGATCCGCCATGCGCCGCCCCGCCCTCCTGTCCCTGCTTGCCGCGACCACCGCCATGACGCTGGCCTTTGCTGCACCGACCCGCGCCGCGGAGGACGCAGTCGTCATCCCCGCCCCCGCGATGGACGCAGCGCCCGCCAGCGGCATCCAGACCGCGGTGATTGCCGGCGGTTGCTTCTGGGGCGTGCAGGGCGTGTTTCAGCACACCGCGGGCGTCGTCAACGCGGTCTCCGGCTATGCCGGCGGCAGCAAGGCGACCGCCGACTACCACACCGTGTCGTCCGGGACGACCGGCCACGCAGAGTCGGTCGAGATCAAGTACGACCCCAAGAAGATCTCCTACGGCAAGATCCTCCAGATCTACTTCTCGGTGGCGCACGACCCGACCCAGCTCAACCGCCAGGGCCCGGACAGCGGCACGCAATATCGCTCGGCGATCTTCACCACCTCGGACGAGCAGAAGAAGGTCGCGGAGGCCTATATCGCCCAGCTCAACGGCGCCAAGGTTTTCAGCAAACCGATCGTGACCAAGGTCGGCGCGCTGGAGGCGTTCTATCCGGCGGAGGCCTATCACCAGGACTATCTGACGCTGCACCCGAACCAGCCCTACATCGCCTATAACGACATCCCGAAGGTCGAGAACCTGAAAAAGCTGTTCGCGGATAACTACATTGAGAAGCCGACGCTGGTGAGTGCCAGCAAGGCCACCAACTGATCGCAAGATCATCGAGAAAAAACGGGAGACCCATGCCCGACACCAAGACGAAAACCACAGGCGACAAGGTCATCAAGAGCGAGGAGCAGTGGCGGCAGGAATTGTCGCCGATGCAATACGCCGTGCTGCGGGAGAAGGCGACCGAGCGTCCCTTCTCCGGCGAATATGAGCACGACCACCGCGCCGGCACCTATGTGTGCGCCGGCTGCGGCAACGTGCTGTTCGAGTCCGATGCCAAGTTCGATTCCGGCTGCGGCTGGCCGAGCTTCACCCAGCCCGCCGTCGACAGCCATGTCGACGAAGAGCGGGACGTCAGCCACGGCATGGTCCGCACCGAGGTGCTCTGCTCCAAATGCAGCGGCCATCTCGGCCATGTTTTCCCGGACGGCCCCGGACCGACGGGCCTGCGCTACTGCATCAATTCGGCTTCGCTGAAGCTCGAGCCGAAATAACATCCCGCGCCGCCGGGTTCCGACGTGGAACCTGGGCGCGCGATGTGCTTTTCTTCTCTGGCGGCGCGGCCGGTCATTGCACTTCGGCGGCCGCCAGGGAGGAAGCCATGTCACTCGGGACCATCCTGATCATCTTGGTGATCATTTATCTGCTGGGCGGCTGGTCGGGCCGCATCGGCGGTTATGGCTACGGTATGGGCCATTCCGGCATGGGGATCGGTGGCGTCGTGCTCGTGGTGCTGATCGTGCTGCTGCTTCTTGGCAAGCTGTAAACCATCTAAGACGTTGATATGGTTTGATTTATCGCGGTTGCGGGCCTGCCATGCGTGGATTCATCATCTCCCATCTCAGGGGTCGCAATTTTGTCAAATCGGCCTATATTAGATGATGAAAATGATGCGCAGGGCGGGCCCCTCAATCGGGTCTTCGCCCTCCTCAACCCCACGCGCTTAAAGCCCCAGAGAAGATCACGAGGTCTTTGACCATGCGTCCACTGCGTCCGTTCAACTTCAACACTTCCGCCGAACTCTTCCCCGCCGCGATCCGCAAGAAGAAGCGGGCGGGCTTTACCTATCGGCGGTTCGGCACCGCCGCCGAAGCCGTGCAGTTCGCAATGGAGCAGTTGCCGACGGACTCGCTGAACGGCGCCTACCTTCAGGTGGAGGAAGCGCGCTTCGACCAGAACGGCATCCGCTCGCTCTACGAGAGCGAAGCCTTCCCCCTGCCCCGCCACCGCAAGCCCGAGCCGGTCGCGGAAGCCGACGCCGACGCGGCGTAAGCTTTTTCGCAAGCCTTTCTTTTTCGCAAGCCTTCCGATGTGCGCTGAAAGCGCGACGACCCAACGGTCGTCGCGCTTTTCGCGTTCTGCGGAGCTATTTCTTCTCCGTCTCCGCGCTTGCGGCAGGGCTATCGGATATGGCTGCTGGCCGGCCTGAGCGCGCGCCTCGTCCTTCGAGACGACCGCTTCGCGGTCTCCTCAGGATGAGGCTAAGCGGCAATCGGAGCCCGTTAAAATTGCTGCCGCACACTCGGTCCTCATCCTGAGGGCCCGCCAAAGGCGGGCGTCTCGAAGGATGGCCGCAGAGAAATCGGCCTCATATGCGATGGCCCTCCCGCTTGCGGGAGAGGCGAACAACCTCGCTAGACGCGCGGCTGCTTGTCGAGCCAGCGCCGCAACAGGCGCACGTTGCGCATGTTGGCGCGGAACATCACATCGAACGCGTCGCCCGCGAACGGCACCATGCCGACCACGCCATCGACTGCGACATTGCCGAGCATCCGCGCGGTGAGATACCAGGGCGCCCCCAGGGCGCGCGCCTCGCGCACCAGCCACAGCGAGATCGCGGTGGTGATGAGATCGCCGATGATCGGGATCAGCCCGATCAGCCCGTCGATGCCGTAACGGATATTGGTGCCCGGCAGAACGAAGGCGACATCGAGCAGCTTTGCGATGGCCTCGAGCCGCGCGATGCGCTGCTCCCGCGTCAGATTGCCGAAAGGGTTCGCACCGAACGGGTTGTCCTTGCCGAACTCGAAACGAAACTCGCGAAATCCCTGCTCCAGCGTCTCGGGCCGGATCTCATGGCCCTCCTGGTCGATGATCGGCCCACGCGGCTCGGCGCCCGCGCGGGAACGGCCCCCGGAACGAGGTTTACGCGGCGCAAGAATATCGTCGTCGGACATCGTCATGGCTTTCAAGAACGCGCCAGCGTGGCGGAGGTTGCGCCGGAGCGTCCGAACGTCGCGCTCAAGTCGCCGCCGCGGCCTGCTGCGGCTCCTCGACATAGCGATGCACCAGCCAGGATGAAAGCATCGCCGGCACGAGACCGACCAGTCCGTACAGGATGAACTGCACCGCGCCCGAATCCGATCCGCGCGAGCCGTAGGTCAGCGCGGCCAGGATGAAGGCGAACAGCCCCACCAGCAGCATCCGCAGCAGCGGGCCGATACGCCTGACGTGGAGCAGGATGTCATCCACCGCCCCGATCATCAGCGACGGCAGGAAGCCGAACAAATAGCTGTATTGCAGGGTCTTGAAGAACACCACGAACAGCTTGCCGACCTCGCCGAGATTGGTCTGGGTCCAGTAGCCGGACTGGTAGGTCGTCGTCAGCAGCAGCAGGAACCCGCCAACGAACGGACCGACCAGCGCAAACACCAGATAGCGTTTCATTAAGGACTCCTCACATCCAGCGGGTTTTATAGCAGTGCGACCGGAACCTTGAACAGCGGGGTCGCGAGCCGTTCGGGGAACAAGTGACAAAGCGACGAGTTCAGACAGGAGTTGAAATTACCTGCCGGATTTGGAGCTGACGATGCCTCGTAACCTGTTCTTGCTGGCGACAATCACACTGACGGCGCTCGGTGGCTTGGCGAACGCGCCCGTGCGCGCGCAGGGCCATATGGGCTCGCCTCAGGAGCAGCGCGCCTGCTCGCGCGACGCCTCGCGGCTCTGCCGCAAGGACCTCGGCAATGACGGTGCGGTGCAAGGTTGCCTGCAAGCCAACCGCGCCAAGCTGTCCAGATCGTGCAGCAAGGTGTTCGAGAGCCACGGCATGTGAGGCTCAAGCCCTCGGAGGTTGAAAATGTCGGACATGCTGCGCGACGACCAGCTCTCGATCCTGCGGGACATCAGCCAATCGGTGGCGTTTGCCGACGACCTGCACGGCAAGATCGGCGAGCTGATCGCCGAGGGCTATGTGATGAAGGACGGCGATCTGTTCGAGCTGACCGCGAAGGGCGTCACCGCCGTCGAAGACCACGCCGCGGCGCTCGGCGATGCCGAAACGGAAGAGGCGAGCGCATCACCTTAGCGCCACTTTTCACGGAACACGCCGACCGACGTGTCGAAGGCGCAACAATCGCGAATTCCTTTGCGCCTCCCATTGCAGCCTCGTGACAATGGCGCATACTTCGCTCGGGCGGCGCAGCACTTTTCGATTCGAACATCATCCGAGATCGAGCACCACATGCGGGACTAGGCTCCTGGCGTGATGGCTGTGACATGCGGCAAAGCAAGCCGCGTGCGGCGCCCCAAAAATCAAGCGGCTCAGATCCGCGGCAAACTTGGGGACCTATCTACATGACACGCCAACAGATCATCGCCACGCTGTTCACCTTCGTCAGCGCTACTCTCGTCTTGCAGACCACGCCGAGCCTCGCCTTCTCGTCCGAAGCGCAGCAGATGTGCTCGGGCGATGCGATGCGGCTGTGCTCCCGTGAAATCCCGGATATCCCGCGGGTCACCGCATGCATGGTGCGGAACAAATCGCAGGTCAGCCCCGGCTGCCGCGCCGTGATGGAGCGCGAGCACTCGGCATCGCGCAAGCGCGAAGCGGCCGTGCAATAGACTGTCCTGAGCGTCATGGCCGGGCTTGTCCCGGCCATCGACGCCTCGCCCAAGACACAAGGTGGATGCCCGGGCCTTCGCCTCGCCGAAGCGGCTTCGGCCGCGCAGGCGGGACAGGCCCGCGCATGACGACCTTCTTCGGTGAGAAGAGAAGAGCTCTAGTCGCCCCACTGCGCGAAGGCGTCGTTGAAGGCGCGCTCGCCGGGGGCGCCCTTCTCGATGGCGATGATGGCGCGGCGCTGGTTGGCGTAGACCAGCGGCACGTCGAACCAGGAACGCTCCTTCAGGAGCTGGATATTGCGGCTGCGGTCGGCATCGACGTTGGAGAGGCCGACCAGGAAGAAGCCGTCGGTGACCTTGACCGCGAGGCCCGCGAGCGGCGTTCCGCGCGCCTGCTCGTTCGACTTCATCAGGATGCCCGGCACGTTGGAGACGCTGCCGCCCGGAAAATCCGGCGGCAGGACGAAGGTCAATTCCGCGGTATGGCTCGCCGGCAGCGAGGAGTCGGTGTTGCGGCGGAACGACATCGTCATCTTGAACTTGCGTTCGGGAATGTCGATGTCGGCGCGCACCGCGACGTCGGCCTTCTGGTTGCCGGACGCCTTGATCGGCTCGAGCCGCCACACCACCGAGCCGACATATTGCTTGCCCTTGGGATCGGACGGATCCTCGTCATAGAGCACGACCTTCTGCGCCACCGGCGCGACCGGCTGGTCGCTCGCCGAAGGCTGGCCGACGCGATCCGGGATCTTGGGCTTGCTCTGCGGCTGCGAAGTGTCCTTGGGCGCCTCCACCACCTGGGTCGGCGAGGACTTGAACAGACCGCTCGCGGTCTGGACCAATGACTTGCCCCAGAGAATGCCGGCGCCGACCAGGATCAGCACGATGCCGATGGCGATTGCGCTCTTGAACGGGAAGATCGAGCCGCGCTTGGCCTTCTTGGCATCGCGGCCGAGGACGGGGATGTGCGGGCGACCCGAGGACTGCCGCGGCGTATAGCGCTCCGCCTCCTCGACCGACTCGTCATAGGAATAAGGCGCGTCCGGCTCGGCCGCGCGATTTTCCAGGCTCGGCTCGAGCCGGTCGAATTCCGGCGAGGGCGAGGGCACGTTGGCGTAAGTGCGGCGCGCGGCGCGGCTGGCCTGCGCGGCGGCGCCGCCGAGATCATTGACGTCGGCGGTGATGTCGCGAAAGCCGCGCACGCCAGGGGCCGGCGGCGGCGGCGGTCCGGCATCCTGCGGGCGGCGCGGGGCAGAGCGATCACGCCCGGCCGGCGGTGGCTGCTCCGGCGGAGGCGGCTGGCGCGGCGCGTCGAAACGAGGAGCACGCGGCGGACGCTGGGCATCGCCCTGGTCGTCACCGCCGAGTGGCGGGCGGTCGTTGCGCGGCGGCGGCGGTGCGGGCTGACGCGCGCGCGGCGGAGCAGGCGGCTGAGAAGATGCAGGCGAGTTAGCCTCAGTGGCGCGGGCGCTGGCCCGGCGGAACGCATCGCCGCTGCCGCCGGGGCGGGCACCGCCGCCGGGACGCGAGGCCTCGCGGGCGCGCTGGGCGGCCTCCGACTCGACCTTGCGGACAGCCTCTTCCAGCGACAGCCGTTCGCGGGTGATCTCGGATTCGGAGAGCGGCGGCTGCACGCTGCGGAGCTGCGCGATCAGAGCCGTGCGCGCCCGCTCATAGAGCGCGCGACGGCTTTCGCCGGGAGCGTTGGGGTCCAGGGCGGAAATAGCGCGGGCGATCAGCGGATAGTAATCAGCCATTTGAACTCAACTAGCGCACGTCCCGGTAAGATATCGTTAAGCCTCAAACGGATTTTGCACCAGAATAGTATCCTCGCGTTCGGGGCTGGTGGAAAGCAGTGCGACCGGGCACCCCACCAATTCCTCGATCCGGCGGACATATTTGATGGCCTGGGCCGGCAGGTCGGCCCACGACCGGGCGTTCGCGGTCGGCTCCTTCCAGCCTTCGATGGTCTCGTAGATCGGCTCGACCCGGGCTTGCGCGCCCTCGCCGGCGGGAAAATGGTCGATCTCCTTGCCGTCGAGCTTGTAGCCGGTGCAGACCTCGATCGAATCGAAGCCGTCGAGAATGTCGAGCTTGGTCAGCGCCAGGCCATTGATGCCGCAGGTGCGGACCGCCTGGCGGACCAGCACGGCGTCGAACCAGCCGCAGCGGCGCGGCCGCCCGGTATTGGTGCCGAACTCGCGACCGCGCTCGCCGATCCTGCGGCCGGTCGCGTTGTCCTGCTCGGTCGGGAACGGGCCCTGGCCGACGCGGGTCGTATAGGCCTTGCACAGGCCGAGCACATAGCCGACCGCGCCGGGGCCGAGGCCCGAGCCGGTCGCCGCCTGCGCCGCCACCGTGTTGGACGAGGTGACGTAGGGATAGGTGCCGTGGTCGACGTCGAGCAGCGCGCCTTGCGCGCCCTCGAACAGCATGCGCTTGCCTTCGCGGCGCTTGATGTCGAGCAGCCGCCACACCGTCTCGGCATAGGGCAGCAGCTGCGGCGCGAGCGCGGTCAATTCCTTCAGAATGTCCTTGCCCTCGAACTCCGGCAGGTTGAGCCCGCGGCGCAATGCGTTGTGGTGCGCAAGCAGCCGGTCGATCTTGTGCGGCAGCGTGTCGAGATCGGCGAGGTCCATCAGGCGAATGGCGCGGCGGCCGACCTTGTCTTCGTAGGCGGGGCCGATGCCGCGGCGGGTGGTGCCGATCGCGGTCGCCGCGTTGGAAGACTCGCGCAGGGCATCGAGTTCACGGTGCAGCGGCAGGATCAGGGTGACGTTCTCGGCAATCCGCAGATTGTCCGGCGAGACCGCGACGCCCTGCGACCGCAGCTTGCCCACCTCGTCGAGGAAGGCCGCGGGATCGAACACCACGCCGTTGCCGATCACCGACAGCTTGTGCTCGCGCAGCACGCCCGAGGGCAGCAGCGCCAGCTTGTAGGTCTTGCCGTTGATGACCAGCGTATGGCCGGCGTTATGACCGCCCTGGAAGCGGACCACGATATCCGCCTGCTCCGACAACCAGTCGACGATCTTGCCCTTTCCCTCGTCGCCCCACTGGGCGCCGACGACGACAACATTGGCCATTCGCGGGTAATCCCTCTGCAGAATTTTAGATGCGCCCAGCCCAAGTCACGGCCTAGGCCGCTCGCACGCGAGGCAGCTCAACCGGATAAAGGAAGCGGCCTCTCTAGGCAAGCAAGAACGGGGCTTTTTCGGGGCCCAACGCGCGATCCAAGCCCTTGATTTAGCCTAAAAATCCGTCTTGCCCGGCCGGCTCTACAACCTTAGGCCCGGATGCGGCCGTCAACCACTTCGATGATGCGGTCGCAGCGCCGCGCCAGGTCCATATCGCTCCCGGACCGCCGGCATTCCAAATTGCTTTAGGTCAATAGGTGACGATGAATTCAGGGCCATCTGCCGCGACACGACGCCTTGGAACCGGGAGCTTCGCTTGCTGGAGAAACCAACCCGCACCGACGCCGGTTTCTGGCGTCTGTCCGCCCTTGACCTTTGCAGCCGGCTGGGCTGCGAGCTCACGGGGTTGTCTGCAGCGCAAGCGGCCGAACGCCTCGACCGCTTCGGGCCGAACAGCGACGCAGCGCCGCGGATCGAGGGGGCGGCGCACGCGATCCTGCGCCGGCTGCTGGAGCCGCTGTCGCTGATCCTGCTGGTTGCGGGCGTCGTCTCGATGCTCACCGGCGACGGGATCGGCGGGCTCATCATCGTCTTGATCCTGACGCTCTCGATCGGGCTCGACACCATTCAGGAAGGCCACGCCGTGCGGGCCGCGGACATCCTCCGCCGCTCGGTGGCGCTGAAGGCCGAGGTCAAGCGGGACGGTGCGTTCGGCCAGATCGATGTCGAGCAGGTCGCGCCCGGCGATATTCTGCGCGTTCGCGCCGGCGACATCATCCCGGCCGATGCGCTCATCCTGGAGAGCACAGCGTTCACCGCCGGCGAGGCGGCGCTCACCGGCGAGCCTTACCCGGTGCAGAAGCGCGCGGGGCCATGCGCCGATCCCGACGACACGTCGAATGCGCTGTTTCGCGGCGCGGTGGCGCAGACCGGCGAGGCGATCGCGCTCGTGGTCTACACCGGGCGC
Source organism: Bradyrhizobium sp. Kon10 (assembly GCF_055807395.1). Classification (NCBI taxonomy): domain Bacteria; kingdom Pseudomonadati; phylum Pseudomonadota; class Alphaproteobacteria; order Hyphomicrobiales; family Nitrobacteraceae; genus Bradyrhizobium; species Bradyrhizobium sp. Kon10. The sequence continues at coordinate 68,921 of NZ_JBVVOZ010000011.1, forward strand.
AACACGGTATTCGGGGCGGCAGCATCCGCATTGGCCGAAGCCCAGACGCGCTCGCCCTTCGAGCGCGACCTGCGCGAATTCGGCCTCGTGATCGCACGCGCCACGCTGGCACTGGTGCTGGTCGTGCTCACCGTGCGCGTGGTGTTCGGCCGCCCGGTGATGGACTCGCTGCTGTTTGCCGTCGCTCTCGCGGTCGGGCTGACCCCGGAGTTGTTGCCGATGATCACCACGGTGACGCTGTCGCGCGGCGCATTGCGGATGGCCGGCCGCAAGGTGATCGTCAAGCGCCTCGCCGCAATCCACGACCTCGGCGCCATGACCGTCCTGTGCACCGACAAGACGGGCACGCTGACCTCGGCCGAGATCACGCTGGCCAGGAGCCTCGATGCCGATGGCAAGGACGATGCCCGCGCCGCGCGTCTCGGTGCCATCGCCGCAGCTCTCGGCGGCGATCGCGGGTCGCTCGATGCTGCGCTGGCTGCAAGCCAGCCGGATGCCGCGCAAGGCTGGATCCTTGCCGGCCGGCAGGCGTTCGATTTTTCGCGCCGGCTCGGATCGGTGCTCGCGACCGGTCCCGAACAAGACGCGTTGCTGATCGTCAAGGGCGCACCGGAGACGGTGCTGGAATTGTGCACGACGCAGCGCGGCGGCGCGATCGACGAGGACGCGCGAACTGCCGCGATGGCGCGCGTGCATCAGCTCGCGATGGAGGGCCTGCGCTGCGTCGCCGTCGCCTCGCGTCCCTGGAACGGCGCAACACGCGAGGTCGAGACCGAGGACGAGACCGGTCTCGTGTTCGAGGGCCTGTGCGCTTTCGCCGACCCGCCGAAGCCGACCGCGGCGGCCGCCATCGCCCGGCTTGCGGCGGCCGGCATCCGCCTGAAGATCCTCTCCGGCGACGATCCCCTGGTGGTGAAGCGGCTCGCCGGCCTCGTCGGGCTCAACGCCGGGCGCGTGCTGTCGGGCGCCGACATCGCCGAGCTCAGCGACGAGGCGCTGGCGGTGCAGGTGCGCTCCGCCGACGCGTTCGGCCGGCTCGCGCCGGACCAGAAATCGCGCATCGTCAAGGCGCTGCAGGCCGGCGGCGAGGTGGTCGGCTTCCTCGGCGACGGCATCAACGACGCACCCGCGCTGAAAGCCTCCGATATCGGCCTGTCGGTGGAAGGCGCGACCGGCGTGGCCCAGGCCGCGGCAGACATGATTCTGCTGGCCTCCGACCTCGAAGTCGTCGCCGACGGCGTCGAAGAGGGCCGGCGCACCTTCGCGAACATCATGAAATATGTCCGCATGGGCGCGAGCTCGAATTTCGGCAACATGCTGTCGATGGCGATCGCCTCGATGGCGCTACCGTTCCTCCCGATGTTGCCGACACAGATTCTGCTCAACAATCTGCTCTACGATCTGTCCGAGCTCGGCATTCCCTTCGACCAGGTCTCGCGTGCCGCAACCGCGCAGCCGCAGGTGTGGAGCATGAGGCGGCTGGTGCGTTTCGCCGGGATCATGGGCCCGCTGTCCTCGGTGTTCGATTTCCTGACCTTCGGTGCGCTGATCATGTTGTTTCACGCATCGCCGGAGGAATTCCGCAGCGCCTGGTTCATCGAATCGATGGCGACGCAGATCCTGGTGATCTTCATCATCCGCACCAATGGACGGCCCTGGCAGAATTGGCCCGATCCGGTGCTGTCGATCTCCTCGCTGATCGCCCTCGTGGTGGCGATGGTCCTGCCGTTCACGCCGTTGGGCTCATGGTTCGGCTTCGTCGCACCGCCTCCGCTCATGATGACCGGCATCGCGGCGCTGGTCGTGATCTATCTCGTCTGCGCCGAGTTGTTGAAGCCGTTTGCGATCAGCGCAGGACGGAAAGCCTGAGCGAGGTTCCCGCCGCATCGCTCCCGGCGCATGGAGCCGATGCGCCTCGCGCCATTGATATCCGGCGCGTTTCCGTGTTTTTGAACGTGCCGGGTCTCGACCGGCCCGGACATCGCCGGGCCGAAGGCCTCGGCGCACGCCACGCAGGGGCCATAACAATAAAATGTCCGCCACTGGCCAGACCACGAGCGCCGACCAGCCCGGCCACAACTGGATCGCCAATCAGCCCTATCTGCTGCTCTCGATCACAGCGCTGTGCTGGGCCGGCAATGCCGTTGTCGGGCGGCTCGCCGCCGGTCACATCCCGCCGGTGACGCTGTCGTTCCTGCGCTGGGCCTTCGCGTTTCTGCTGGTGCTGCCGTTCGCCTGGAAGCACCTCGCAAAGGACTGGCCCGCGATCCGCGAGAAGCTCGGCCTGATGATGGTGCTGTCGATCACCGGCATCGGCGCCTTCAACACCCTGCAATATTGGGCGCTGGAGCATACCCAGGCGCTCAACACGCTGCTGTTGCAATCGGCTGCGCCGCTGGTGGTGGCGCTGTGGTCGCTGGTCATCCTCGGCGTCCGGCTCACCGCAGCGCAGGCGTTCGGCGTGCTGCTCTCGATGTGCGGCGTGCTGATCATCCTGCTGCACGGCGATTTCACCACGCTCTCCAACATCGACTTCAACAAGGGCGACCTGATCTTCCTGGTCGCGCTCATCATCTTCGCGCTGTATTCGGTGCTGACCTTGAAGCGGCCGCCGATGCACGGCCTGTCGTTCCTCGCCTTCACCTTCGGCGCGGGCGCGGCCTGCCTGATTCCGCTGGAGATCTGGGAATTGTCCGCGCGCCCCGTGATGAAGCTCGACGGGCCGAACCTCCTGACGTTGTTTTACGTCGCCCTCTTCCCTTCGACGCTCGCCTATCTCTGCTTCAACCGCGGCGTCCGCCTGATCGGCGCCAACCGCGCCGCGCCGTTCTTCCACGTCGTGCCGGTGTTCGGCGCCATCATGGCGATGAGCTTCCTCGGCGAACGCCCGCAAGCCTTCCACTTCATCGGCTTCGCGCTGGTGCTGTCGGGAGTGTTCGTCGCGTCCAGGAAGCAGACGAGCTAGATCCTTCCTTCTCCCCTGTGGGAGAAGGTGGCGCGAAGCGCCGGATGAGGGGTTGTCTCCGCGCATTCAAACAAGCCCCTCAGGCCAACGGAATGGCGCATCGGCGCGCATTGCAACCCTGTGGGGCAGCCCGCCAGGATTGATTGCTCCGCTTCCTTGCAATTTGGCCGAGACCAAGGTTCAATGTCTCCATTGCTGGCTTCCCGATCCAATAACCCAACTGTGATTGTCAGGGAGAGTGGTATGGGCGCGTTTATGGCCGAGGACGATATCTATATCGGTCCGCTTTTCGAGCTGTTCAATCTGAGGTTCGGTCCCGAGCAGAAAGACGTTGAGCTCGATGCCGGGGGCGTGTCCGAGATCAAGGCCCTGCAGGACCAATTCGAGATCCTGCAAGAAGGGCGGCCGTTCGTCGAAAGCGCAAAGCTCCTTGGACTGGGCGGCCTGCACAACAACCGCGCGAAGAACCGATGGTTCAGGGTGCTGACTTGGCTGGCCAAGGTCCCGTCGGACCAGGACGGCGAAACCGGCGATCAGCGAATTGTAAATGCGCTGATCAAGAACTTTGCGCGCAAGCCGTCGCCGCTGCCTTGCTTCATGAAGGCGCATGACGTCCGCGATCCCGGTGGCTATGGCCTGAAGGTTGTCGTTCGCGAGGATAAGCCGGTCTTCTACATCGACCGAACATACCTCACGATCTCGCTGCCGATGGCGCCCAACGTCCCGTCCAAAGGCACGGGTAAGGGGAAGCGCAAGAAGAAGTCGAAGAAATAGGGCGGGGCCCGATGCGCACCGCCTTGGTCGCAAAGGAGATTGCCTCTCCGGGCACCGGAGACCTGACCGGGATCTACGCCGGCATCGTCGCCTATTATTCGGCGAAGATCGCACGTTTTGGCACGACACCGCCCGGCGTCGACTGGACCTGCCAGGCCACGCAGGAAATGCGCTTCGTCCAGCTCCTGAAATTGTGCGACTTCGCATCGCCGTTCTCGCTGAACGATCTCGGTTGCGGCTACGGCGCGCTGGTCGCTTATCTCGATCGCCGACACCACGACTGCGCGGTGGACTACCTCGGCATTGACGTGTCGGAGGCGATGGTTCGGCGAGCGCGGCGAATGTGGCGGGAGCACAGCGGCGCCGCCTTCGCCGTCGGCCATGCCAGTCCCCGCACGGCCGACTATGCGGTTGCAAGCGGCATTTTCAACGTCGCGCAGGATCAGCCGCGGCACGACTGGGAGCGCTTTATCGCGGCAAGCCTGGATGACCTCCATCGCAGCACCAGGCGAGGCTTCGCCGTCAATTTCATGAAGCGATCGGCAGGCACGCCCGCCCGCCACGGCCTCTACACCACCGACACCGCGTTCTGGGCGCGCTACTGCGCCACCCGGTTCAATGCCGCAGCCGAGGTACTTGAGGGCTATGGATTGATGGAGTTCACGCTCATCGTGCGGCGAGTCTAGCCGTCACGCGCCAACCGACAGGTGCCGTCGCCTCTCCTCCAGCAACCGCCGGTAGATGCCCGCCCCAGTCAGTTCGATCAGGGCCTCGGCGCGGCCGACGAGGCGAGCCACCTCGCCGAGGTCGTCCGGGCTGTTGTTCGCCGCAAGCGCGGCGGCGAGCGTGATGGTGGCGCGGCATTCCGGCAGCCGGGCGTGCCGTTCCTGCGCCACCGCAATCGCTTCCCGCGCCTTGTCGAGGGCCGCAGCACGGGCGCCGGAATGAAGCTGATAATCGGCAATGCTCGCAAGCATCTCCGGTTCGATTTCCATGGCGACGCGCGCCGCGCGCACGAACTCGACGCCTTCCGTCAACGACAGGATCGCCGCCTGATAGTTCTGGGCGATGCCCTGCGCCGTTCCGATACAGGCCAGCGAATAGGCGCGCAAATACGGACTGGCCTGACGCGTCGCCAGTTCGACTACGCGCCAGGCATGGGTCGAGGCCATCGCGGAATCGCCGAGGCACCAGGCGAGATCGACATGGCCGAGATGGGCGATGAACTGCACTGTCGGATCGATCAGAGTCGGATCGATAGCGAGTATGCGATCGAAGCACCGACGCGCCTCGTCGAAACGCGCAAGACGAACGAGAATTCGGCCGCGCAAGCCAAGGATCCAGTGCTCGACATTGTAGCCGAGGAACTGGTGCTCGAACTCGGTGATGCCGGGAACGCCGGCGAGCGCCGCGTCACTCGCCGCCAGAGCTTCGCGCAAAAGGCCGGCCCAGCCATAGGCCTGGCTGAGCGAAGCGTTGAGCGTCGCAGCGCGGCTGGTGAGTTGGCGCGATTCTGTCAGCGCCAGCGCCTCCCTAACGGTGTTGACGTAGGCATCGGCCTGCCCTCCGCTCGCACCCGCAATCCGTCCTTCGACGAACAGCAGGAGCGGGATCATGGAATCGTCGATCTCCTGCGCCCATTCCAACGCTTCCTGGATGAAGGGCTTTGCATCCTCCGACGTCATTCCCTCGCGCCAGCCTAGCCAAGCGATCTGGCTACTGGCCGCGATCCTGAGCACATCGCCGGCCGGGCTGCGCTTCTGTGCCGCCTTCAGCGAGCGCACCTTGTGCCAATGCCGAATCGCTTCTGCCGGACTGGTCGAGCCGATCCAGCGCGCCGCGCGCGCGGCGTACTCGGCGGCCGCATCGACCTCGCCCGCCTGCTCGAAATGGTGCGACAAGAGCGCCGCAAACTCCTCGAGCCGCTCAGGATAAAACTGCTCGATTGCCCGCGCGACCCGCGCGTGCAGGAGGCTGCGCCGCGCGCGGAGTTGAGTCGAATAGGCGATCTCCTGGATCAGGGGATGACGGAAGCTATAGCCGCCATCCTTGCCGCTGCGCGCCTGGAGCATCTCGCCGGAAACGAGCCGGACCAGAGCCGCCTCGAGTTCAGCGGCAGACAGGCTGGCGACGCTCTGTAGGACAGCGAGCTGAAACTCCTTGCCGATGATCGCCGCCGTGTGCAGGAGGTCGCGATCACCGGGCGCCAGCCGATCGATGCGCGCGCCGATCACGGCCTGCACGGTCGGCGGCAGCACGTCCGAGACGCCGGAGATGCCGCGCCGGTAACCGCCCTGCTCGCCGACGATGGCCAGATGCTCTACCAGGGAACGGATCAGCTCCTCGGCAAAGAACGGATTACCGCCGCTGCGCTCGGCGACGCGCCGCCGCACGTCGAGAAGCTCGTCCTCCGGCCCGAGCAGCTCGTTGACGAGATCGTCCGTATCGGTCGGCGAGAGCTCGGCGAGCTCGATCTGCTGGTACAGCGGCCCGCGCATCCAAGGCGCGAAATAGGCTGGCCGGAAATTCACGATCAGGACCGTCTTGGTGGAGATCACCGCGTCGACGAGCGTTGCGACGAACTCCTCGCTGGCCTGGTCGAGCCAATGCAGATCCTCGATGATGATCACCGACGCCGTCGCGCCGCGCTGTCGAATCATGTGCCGGACTATGTCCAGCAAACGAACGTTGCGGGCGCGCGGACCGAGCCAGGAAGGTGGGCCCTGGCCGTGTCTGATGCCGAGGAAATCGCAGACCAGCCAGAGGTCCGCCTCGAAGGTCGAGCCGAGCTCGGCTAGACGCGTGGCGATCTGCTTCACCGCGACGTCAGGGTCATCGTCCGGCGAGACGTTGAAATAGGTCGAGCGCAAGAACTCCAGCACCGGCTGCAGCGGCGTTGCCGTGCCGTAGGGCTGTGCGCGGGCCTCGAACACCGGAATGTGACGCGCGCGGCACCATTCTGCGAACTCGTAGCAGAGCCGGCTCTTGCCGGTCCCGGGCGGGCCGACGATGCCAGTGACACGCGAGCCGCCGGTCTCCACCGCCGCCAGCGTCCGCTGCAGCAGAGCCATCTCCCGCTCGCGGCCGCGGAACGTCGCCAAGGCGACGCCGCGGAATTGCTGGCTGGCGACCGCCGGCTTGAGGTTCTTGAGAAGATACAGTTCGATTGGCTCCGGCACGCCGCGCAAGCGATGACGGCCGAGTGGGCCGACGTCGCAGAACGAGCGCACCAGGCGGTAGGTCTCCTCTGTCAGGCAAATCTCGTCTGGCTCCGCCTTGGCCGGCAGGCGGCTTGCAAGGTGAATGGTGAGCCCATAAGCGCCGTGCTCGGTGACAGTGTCGACGAGCGGAGCATCGGCGACGATCTCGCCAGAATGCAGGCCGATGCGTACCAACATGCCGTCGTCGCGCGTACGAAACGTGTCACGGATCGCCAGCGCCGCCTCGCACGCCAGCAGGGCGTGGCCTTCCTGCGCGCGCGGCGCGCCGAAGAAGGCGAGGATGCCGTCGCCGAGAGTTCGCACCACTGTGCCCTCGAAGCGCTCCACGCCCTCGCACATCCCATCGAGGGCGGGCTTGAGACGTTGCATGGCATCTTCGGCGGTAAGGCCGGCAACGATCTCGGTCGAGCTGACGAGGTCGGCAAACAGCACCGTGACCTGCTTCAGCTCGCCCCGAATGGGCCTCGGGGCGGAGCCCACCGCCGCGGGGATTGGCCTTGTCGCAGCGCTCAGGGCCGCGCCGCAGGCCCCGCAAAAACCCGAGCCGGGCGGGCTGAGATGATTGCAGGCGGAACAGGCCACCGGCAGAGCCGCGCCGCAGCCGTGACAGAAGCAATTCGTCGCCGGATTATCCCCGCCGCAACGCTCACACAGCATCTGATCCCCAACGAAGCAATAATCGACCAGGAGGAAGCAGCACCGCAACGCCTCACGGCGGGCATGCAATGCCCGACATCCGCGCTCAGGGCCAAAGGCACCATCTTTGGCACCCCCACGCAATCGAATAGTTCACATTTAGCGGGCAGCTGCGTTGAAGCTACGCCGAAAAGTTGCAAATTGTGACTAAACACGCGCTTCTGGTCGGAAGCCCGGCTGCATCAGCGCGCGCTGAATTTACTGTACGCTTCGCTCGTCGCGATGATCACATGCTCGGCGCAGGCGTTAACGCGATGCGGATCGGCCTCTCGCTCGTAGGCTTCCGAGGTCATCATGTCGAGGAACGCCGCGACCGTCGGATAGGAAACCAGCGCGACAAAATCCCATTCGTTGCCATCGTGCGGACCGAGCGCGACCGCTTTCGTCTCGCCGGTCCAGAGCAGCGTCCCGCCGCGCGCCTTGATCATCGGCACAGTGATCGCGCTGTAGCGCAGATAGGCGTCCCAGCCGGAACCGTCACCGTCGCGCGAGCGTGCGTGGAAGCGCATCAGGTTCAGCATCACCACCGGCGCGCTCGAATCGAGCCGCTCGAGGCCTTCAACGTTCAACATATTAACCGCCAATGACGCCTCCTCGGGTCAAGCTTGCATTGTAGCCTTGCGGCGGCGTGACTTGTGTCACAACGGCGATCCGGCGCAAGGTCGCACCCAACGCCAATGACGATCGCTTCGCCCGCGCCACCCGCCACGAATCCGGCCGGCTGGCTCAATAACCAGCCTTATCTGCTGTTGAGCCTGAGCTCGCTGTTCTGGGCCGGCAATATCGTGCTCGCGCGTCATGTCGGCGCGCATGTGCCGCCGCTGACGGTGACCACGATCCGCTGGTTCGGCGTGTTCCTGATCCTGCTGCCGTTCTCATGGCCGCATCTGAAGCGCGACTGGCCGGCGTTGCGCAACAGCCTGCCGCTGATGCTGTTCCTGTCGCTGGTCGGCTTCGCCTTCAACAACGCGATCTCGTACTGGGCCCTCCAATATACCGAGGCACTGAATGCCCTGCTGATCCAGTCGGCCGGGCCCCTGTTCGTGGCGTTGTGGTCGCTGGCGCTGTTCGGCGTGCGGCTGACCCGCGCGCAATTTGCCGGCATCGCGATCTCGCTTCTCGGCGTGCTGATCATCATCCTGCGCGGCGATCTTGCGGCGCTCGCGAGCATCAGCTTGAACCGGGGCGACATCATGTTCGCCTCCTCGCTGGTGGCGTTCGGGATCTACTCCGCCTTCATCCCGCGCCGGCCGAAGGTTCACCAGCTCTCCTTTCTCTCCTTCACCACCTGCTGTGGCGCGATGATGCTGTTGCCGACGGCGATCTGGGAGGCCTGGAGCGGCAGCGTGCTGCAATTCGATACGGTGACGCTGGCTACGCTCGGCTACATCCTGATCTTCCCCTCGACGCTCGCCTACCTCTTCTTCAACCGCGGCGTGGCGCTGATCGGGCCGAACCGTGCCGCGCCCTTTTTCCATCTGGTGCCGGTGTTCGGCTCCGCGATGGCGATCCTGCTGCTCGGCGAAAGGCTGCAGCCGTTTCACCTGATCGGCTACGCGCTGGTGCTCGCCGGCGTCGTGATCGCGTCGCGACAGGGCTCCGCGGCGAAGTAATTCCGCGGAATCGTGGCGGAGCGACAAAGTCGCGCCTTCCGGTTTCAACGACGAGACGCTAGGTTCCCCGCCAACGAAAAAAGAGGGAACGCCCAAACATGCCGTCGTCACTAATCAGAGCCTTGCGCGCCGCGGGCGCGGCCATGCTGTGTCTCGCCATAGTATCCACCGCGCGAGCCGACAATTGGCCCAGCCGCAATATCACGCTGGTGCTGCCATTCGCGGCCGGCAGCGGCACCGACACCACGACACGGTTGATCTCGCAGCATTTGTCGCAGGCGCTCGGCGTCGGCATCGTCATCGAGAACAAGGCGGGCGCCAACGGCATGATCGCGGCGACCTATGTCGCGCGCTCCGCACCCGATGGCTACACCCTGCTGGTGACCACCAACACCACGCATTCCGCCAATCCCTATCTGCTCAAGAGCCTGACCTACGATCCGGTGAGGGATTTCACGCCGATCGCGCGCACCGGCGACCTGCCTTTCATGCTGGTGGTCCACCCGGACGTGCCGGCCAAGACGGTCGGCGAGCTCGTCGCCTATGGCAAGGCCAATCCGGGCAAGCTGAGCTATGCCTCCGGCTCGTCCTCGGCGATCGTGTCGGGCGCGACCTTCGCGCATAATGCCGGGCTCGATCTGCTGCATGTGCCCTACAAGAGCTCGCCGCCGGCGCTCAACGACGTCATGGGCGGGCGCGTCTCGATGATGTTCGTCGACATCCTGACCGGCCTGCCGCACGTCAACGGCAACGCGCTGCGCGCGCTCGCGGTCACGACCAGGGAGCGCTCGCCGCTGGTGCCGAATCTCCCCTCGATGCAGGAGGCCGGCGTGCGGGACTTCGACATCTCGTCATGGCAAGGTTACTTCGGCCCGGCCGGCCTGCCCAGGGAGATCGTGACGCGGCTCAACGCCGAGATCCGGAAGATCGTCGAGAAGCCGGAGATCAAGGCCCAGCTCGCGACGCTCGGCATGGACGCATTCTCGGGCACGCCGGAACAGCTCGGCACGTTCGTGAATGAGCAGCTCGTGCTGTGGGAGAAGCTGATCACGAACGCGGGGATCGAGAAGCAGTAGGAGAAGCCACAGTCTCGTAGGGTGGGCAAAGCGAAGCGTGCCCACGGTCGATCTTCACGCACTCAAAAGAAAAAGGTGGGCACGACGCTTTCGCGTCTTTGCCCACCCTACGAATTCAGCGTGCCTGTACTTACGCCGCACGCATCTTGGCAAGGAAGCTGTCGACGGCGCTGCGCAGCGCGCCGGACTGGGTGTCCAGCTCGCGGGCGTTGGTGAGCACGTCGGTGGCGGCGCTGCCGGTCGCTTCCGCGGCCGAGGTGACGCCGCCGATATGGGTGTTGATCTCGCTCGAACCGGCGGCAACCGACTGGATGTTGCGGGCGATCTCGCGGGTGGCCTCGCCCTGCTGCTCGATCGACGCGGAAATGCCAGCGGTGATCTCGCTCATCTCGGCAATGGTCTGGGTGATGCCGCCAATCGCCGCGACCGCATCGCTGGTCGAGGTCTGCATCGCCGCCACCTGAGCGGAGATCTCTTCGGTCGCCTTGGCGGTCTGGTTGGCCAGCGCCTTGACCTCGGAGGCGACGACGGCGAAGCCGCGGCCGGATTCACCGGCACGCGCCGCTTCGATGGTGGCGTTGAGCGCGAGCAGATTGGTCTGTGCCGCGATCGAATGAATGAGCTTGACCACCTCGCCGATCTTCTCGGCGCCGGTGGAGAGCTCCTGCACCGTGGCGTTGGTGCGCTCGGCGTCGTTGACGGCGCGGCTCGCCACTTCGGTCGAGCGCGTCACCTGGCGCGAGATTTCCGCAACCGAGCTCGACAGCTCCTCGGCGGCGGCTGCGACCGTCCCGACATTGCCCGACGCCCTCTGCGAGGCCGCGCCGACGGTGGCCGCCCGCGACGAGGCGTCGCTGGCGGTCGCGGTCATCGACTGCGCCGTGCTTTGCATGCCGGCCGCGGCCGAAGAGACCGAACGGACGATGCCGTTGACGCTGCGCTCGAAGTCGCTGGCGATGCCTTCCATCGCGCTGCGGCGTTCCGCCGCGGCGCGCTCCTTGGCTTCCGCTTCGGTGTTCTCGATGCCGCGAATGCGGACCGCGTTGTCCTTGAAGATCTGCACTGTCGCGGCCATCGCGCCGACCTCGTCACCGCGGCCGACGCCGGGGATGTCGCCATCGAGCTTGCCGTCGGCGAGATCCTTCATGCGGGCGCCGAGCAGCGCCAGCGGACGGCTGATGCTGCGGCCGAGCAGCCAGGCGACGCTGCCGGCGACGATGACGATGGCGAGCATCGCAAGACCGAGCAGCCAATAGACCGGGCCCATCTTGGCGTCGATGTCGTCGAGATAGGCGCCGGTGCCGAGATACATGTCGAAGCCGGGGACCGCGACCGCGTAGCCGAGCTTGCGGATCGGCTTCTCCTGACCGGGTTTCACATATTCATAGTACAGCAGGATCGAGCCGTTGGCCTTGACCCCTTCCATCAGCTCGACCGACAGCTTCCGGCCGTTGGTCACGACATCCATGCGGTTGCTGCCGACCTGCTTCGGATCGGGCGCAAGCTGCGTGATGCCGTCATAGGACGTGCCGAACAGATAGCCCGCCCCGTTGTCGTAGGTCATCGCATTGCCGTAGCGACGAATTTCGGCCATCGCCGCCTCCTTCGTCATCTCGCCAGCATCGACGCGCTTCTTCAGCGCCGCGGCATAATTGCGCCCCAACTCCACGATCGCCTTGGCCTGATCGATGCGCGCGTTCACCATCTCCTGCTTCATCAGGTAGCCGGCAAGAACCCCGGAAATGCACAGCCCAAACAAGGTCACGCCGACAAGGATGCCAAGCTTGGGGGCGATCTTCAGATTGCTCAACTTCACGATGTGGCTCCGGGGGCAAAGGGATGCGGGGGCGCAAGCGAATCGATCGAATTTGAATCAGCTTGTAGTGTGGGACCCCTTAGCAAGTTCCTTACACGCCCCTCCGTACAACCCCCGACCTGCCGGGAAACCGGGCAAATAATCGTCGCCCCTGACAACTGTGAATTGTACGCACTCGCCCCGATTCCGCGTAAAAGACGCAAAGGCCCGCCGCAGCTGCGAGTCATAACAAGAACCGACAAACCAAATCGGGAGCAGAAAATGCCGAAATACAGGGTGGTGACGCCGAAGGGCGCGAGCTTCACGGTCGCGGGCAGCGACTATTCCTACGAGCGCGAGGCGCTCGATCCGATCGATGCCGAGATCGTCGAGGCGCCCGCGAGCGAGGCCGAGTTCATCGCCGCAGCCAGGACCGCCGACGCCATCTATGCCAAGGCCATCCCGATCACCAAGACCATCATCGACGCGCTGGAGAATTGCAAAGTCATCACGCTCGGCTCGGTCGGCGTCGACAGCGTGGACATCAAGGCCGCCACCGCCCGCGGCATTCCCGTCACCAACATCCCGGACACCTTTATCGAGGAAGTCGCCGACCACGCCATGATGCTGCTGCTCGCCGGCTTTCGCCGACTGGTCGAGCAGGACAAGATGGTGCGCAGCGGGCGCTGGGCGGAGGGCCGGCCGGCGCTGCTGAAGATTCCGCGGCTGATGGGCCAGACGCTCGGCTTCATCTCGTTCGGCCGCGTCGCGCGTGCGGTGGCCAAGCGCGCCGCTCCCTTCGGCCTGCGCATGATGGCCTACGATCCCTTCATCCAGGAAACGCTGATGTACGACCACGGCGTGATGCCGGCGACGCTGAACGAGGTGCTGTCGCAGTCCGACTTCGTGTCGATGCACGCGCCCGCCCGGCCCGAGGTGCATCACATGCTGACCGAGAAGCATTTTCGGCAGATGAAGAAGGGCTCGGTCTTCATCAACACCGGCCGCGGCGCCACCGTGGACGAGGAGAGCCTGATCAAGGCGCTGCAAGAGGGCTGGATCGCGCATGCCGCGCTCGACGTGCTGGAGAAGGAACCGCCCTCGCACAACAATCCCATCCTCGGCATGGAGAACGTCACCCTGACCGCCCACGTCGCCTCGGCCTCGGCACGGTTCGACGAGGCGCGCAAGCGCCGGGTGGGCTACGAATTGTCACTGGTGCTTCAGGGCATGTGGCCGGTAAGCTGCGTCAATCCGTCGGTGCTGCAAGACACCGCGCTCCGCCGCTGGCAGCCCGTCAGCATGGACCGCGGCCCGAACAGCTAAGGCGGCCGGCGCAAGGCGCGCCGGAGGACGGAACGGCCCTTCACCGGCGATCAACGCCGGGAAGGGAGACATCATAGGGAGGAACTGATGAGGAACGACATCACACGTCGTGATGCCTTGGCTCTGGGCGTGTCCGCTGCAGCGGTGGCTGCCACTGGTGTTGCAACGCACGCTCAATCCGCGATCAAGGCCGCCGACGTCCCGGCCCCGAAACTGCCGATCGAGAAAGGCGCAACGCTGCGCATGCTGCGGCCGGTGCGCTTCGTCCAGGCCGACGAGGACGTATTCCGCGCCAATGCCGCGAAATTCACCAAGGATACCGGCGTCGAGGTCAAGGTCGACTTCGTCGGCTGGGAGGACATCAACCAGCAGACCGCGGTGACCGCTAATTCCGGCGCCGGCCCCGACATCATCATCGGCTTCTCCGACGCGCCGCACATCTACATCGACAAGCTGATCGAGCTGACCGACGTGGCCGATTATCTCGGCAAGCGCTATGGCGGCTGGCTGCCGCTGGCGCAGCGCTACGGCAAGAAGAACAAGAGCAACAGCTGGATCGGACTGCCGTTCGGCGCCAGCGGCGGGCCCCTGATCTACCGCAAATCGATCCTGCAATCGGTCGGTTTCGACAAGGTGCCGGAGGACCATGCCGGAATCCTCGACCTCTGCCAAAAGCTTCAGAAGGCCGGCAAGCCCGCCGGCTTCGCGCTCGGCAACGCCAAGGGCGACGGCAACGGCTTCGCGAATTGGGCGCTGTGGTCGCATAACGCCGCCCTGCTCGATGAAGACGGCAACCTCACCATCAACAGCAAGGAGACCATCGCCGCGCTGAACTGGGTCAAGCAGTTGTATCCGACCTTCATCGCCGGCACGACCTCGTGGAACGACGTCAGCAACAACCGCGCCTATGCCGCGCAGGACATCGCGCTGACCTCCAATGGCGTCTCGCTGTATTTCTCGCTGAAGAACGATCCGGCGACCAAGGCGATCGCCGACGATAGCGAGCATCAGCTGCTGCCGAAGGGCGTCGCCAAGATATCTCCGATGGCGGGGCTGACGCTCAACGCCATGGTGTTCAAGCACAGTCAGTATCCGAACGCCGCAAAGGCCTTCCTGCAATACATGCTGGAAAAGGACCAGTACGAGCCGTGGCTCAACGCCAACTCGGGCTATTGGGCCCAGCCGCTGGCGGCCTATGCCGAGGCCAAGGTCTGGGGCGAAGATCCCAAGGTCAAGATCTTCAAGGACACGATGAACAGCACCTATTATGACGGCTACGCGGGTCCGATCTCGACGGCGACCGGTGCCGTCAGCGCCGACTACGTGCTGATTCAGATGTTCGCGTCCGTTGCGACAGGCACTGCCACGCCGGAGGCCGCCGCCGCGGAGGCCGAGCAGCGCTGCAAGCGGTATTTCAGGCGGCAGAAGTAAAACGGAGCGGCCGTCATTGCGAGCGAAGCGAAGCAATCCAGTCCACCCCCGCGGCCAGAGCCTGGATTGCTTCGTCGCTTCGCTCCTCGCAATGACGGTGTGGTGACAGTCTAGAACAGGACAACGCCCTGATGTCCGTAACCACACTTTCTTCCCCCGCGCTGGCCCAGCGGCAGCCAAGCTGGCTCGTGCGCCTGTTCGACTACAAGCCGTTCCTGATCACGATGTGCCTCGCGCCTGCGATCGGGCTGCTTGCGGTCTTTCTGACCTATCCACTCGGTCTCGGCATCTGGCTCGCCTTCACGGACACAACGATCGGCCGGCGCGGTGAGTTCGTCGGCCTCGAGAATTTCCAGTATCTGCTCACCGATCCGCTGTGGTGGAACGCGGTGTTCTACAGCGTGGTCTACACGGGCATCGCGACGTTCGGAAAGTTCGCGCTCGGCTTCTGGCTCGCGCTGCTGCTCAACAACCATTTTCCATTCAAGAGCGTGCTGCGTGCGATCATCCTGCTACCCTGGATCGTGCCGACGGTGCTCTCCGCGCTGGCGTTCTGGTGGATCTACGATCCGCAATTCTCGATCATCTCCTATCTGCTGGTCGACGTGCTGCATTGGCGGACGACCAACGTCGACTTTCTCGGCTCGCCCTGGCCAGCGCGGTTTTCGCTGATCGCCGCCAACATCTGGCGCGGCATTCCGTTCGTGGCGATCTCGCTGCTGGCGGGCCTGCAGACGATCTCGCCCTCGCTCTACGAGGCCGCGATGCTCGACGGCGCCACCGCCTGGCAGCGCTTCCGCTACATCACATTCCCAATGATGATGCCGATCCTCGCCATCGTCATGACCTTCTCGATCATCTTCACCTTCACCGACTTCCAGCTCGTCTACGCCATCACCCGTGGCGGCCCCGGCAACTCGACCCATCTGCTCGCGACGTTGGCCTTTCAGCGCGGCATTTCCGGCGGCGAGCTCGGCGAGGGTGCTGCGATCGCGGTATCGATGATCCCGTTTCTGATCTTCGCGACACTGTTCTCCTATTTCGGCCTGGCGCGCCGCAAATGGCAGCAGGGAGAGGCCAATGACTGACACCGTCGCGCAACCGGCCGCGGTCGCCAGCACGCCGCCCGACACCATGGCCTGGGATTCCGGGCTACGACGGCTGATGATGATCTATCTGCCGCTCGCCTGCTTCGTGCTGATCCTGCTGTTCCCGTTCTACTGGATGGCGATCACGTCGTTCAAGCCGAACGCGGAGCTGATGAACTTCAAGGAACATAATCCGTTCTGGATCACCTCGCCGACGCTCGCCCATATCAAGCACCTGCTGTTCGACACTTCCTATCCGCGCTGGCTGTGGACGACGATGCTGGTCGCGATCGGCTCGACCACGCTGTCGCTGATCGCAAGCACGCTCGCGGCCTACGCCATCGAGCGCCTGCGCTTCCGCGGCAGCGGCTATGTCGGGCTCGGCATTTACCTGGCCTATCTGGTGCCGCCGTCGATCCTGTTCATTCCACTCGCCACCGTCGTGGTGCAGTTCGGCCTGTTCGACTCACCGCTGGCGCTGATCCTGGTCTATCCGACCTTCCTGGTGCCGTTCTGCACCTGGCTGCTGATCGGCTATTTCAAGTCGATCCCCTACGAGCTGGAGGAATGCGCCTTGGTCGACGGCGCCACGCGGCTCCAGATCCTGCGGCGGATCACGCTGCCGCTGGCGGTGCCCGGCCTGATCTCGGCCGGCATCTTCTCCTTCACGCTGTCCTGGAACGAGTTCATCTACGCGCTCGCCTTCATCCAGAGCGGCGCCAACAAGACCGTGCCGGTCGCGATCCTGACCGAGCTCGTCACCGGCGACGTCTACCAGTGGGGCGCGTTGATGGCCGGCTCGCTGCTCGGTTCGCTGCCGGTTGCGATCTTCTATTCGCTGTTCGTGGATTACTACGTGTCGTCGCTCACCGGCGCGGTCAAGGAATAACCTCCACTCTCTCCTCTCCCTCTCCCCGTTCTTACGGGGCCGCGACGAGCTTCGCTCGCGCTGAGAGGGTTGGGGTGAGGGGCTGCTTCAACGATGACGGTGAGAGATGGACTCGCGGAGAGTCCCCCTCACCCGGCGCTTCGCGCTCTCCCCCGCATGCGGCAGGGTCATTGCATTTGGAATTTGGGCGGTCTGAGCGCACACCTCGTCCTTCGAGACGACCGCTTCGCGGTCTCCTCAGGATGAGGCTAAGCGGCATCGGAGCCCGTTGAAATTGCTGCCGCACACTCGGTCCTCATCCTGAGGGCCCGCCAAAGGCGGGCGTCTCGAAGGATGGCCACAGAGAAATCGGCTCCACATGCGATTGCCCTGCCGCAAGCGGGGCGAGGTGAAGACCCCGCTTAGCCGGCCGGCACGATCACCATGGTCTTGTCCTTGGGCCAGCGGACGCGCCAGGCGAAATTGATGTCCTTGACCTCGCCGGGCTTGGCGTCGAACGACCACTCCAGCACGCCGCGCTTGTCGCGGATATTGCTCGCCGTCGGCGGCGTGGTGGAAGGCAGCATCTCGACAAGGATGTCCTCGTTCTCGCTGACCGGCAACTGGTCCTCGATCGCGACATGAATCGGGAAATCATGGCCGTTGCGGATCGTCGTCTTGAAGGAACGCTCGTCGGTCTTCGAGGTCGTGACGAGCAAGCCGGCCGAACCTTCGTTGCGCTTGAGCACGGCGCGTTCGATTCTGACCTTGTCGTCGGCGCCGAAGCCGAGCCGCACGATATCGTCCTTGGCCGACGCCGAGATCTTGCCGCGGCCGACGAAGACGCCGTCGCGATAAATCGCGACCTTACCCGGCAGCAGCGTCGTGTCGTCGGTCTGCTTGAAGCTGGCTTCGAGGAACGCGGTCGGGTCCATTACGGGAGCTGCGCGCACCATGAGATCGGCAGGCACGGTCATCGACGCGATGCGCAAGGCCTTGGCGCCCTGGGCGGCACCGAGGCTGACGCGGCCGGAGATCTTGAAGGTGGCCTGGAAGTCACCGATTTCGGCGACGGCCTGCTGCTCGTCGGCGCGCTGGTCTAGGTTGACCTCTTCCCGGGACCTGCTCTGATACGCGGATTCCACCTTTCGCTGCATCGGAGCCGCAGGCGTCGCCGTCTCGGAGATTGACCCCAGCACCCGTGGCTTCGGCACTTGCGGATATTGCGCCACCAGCGAGTTCAGCTCCGGGGCGCTGCCGCCACGGCCGATGCGAACCGTAGAGACGCCGAGCGTCACATTTGACCAATCCTCGCCGGTCGATTGCGTGACCTCCGCGCGGCGGACAAGCTCAAGCTGCGGCTTGCGGTCCTTGGCGCCGGTGTCGAGCCGGGCGTCATAGAGCGGCATCCAGCGCGCATTGCGCACCGCATAGGTCACGCGCAGTGTCGCCTTGGTCGCCGCCGCGGAGGCAACGTCGATCCGCACCTCGAGCTTGCTCGGCGGCTTGGCCGAGCGTTCGGTTTCGAGCTGCGCGATCTGCCGATCGATCTCGCGCTGCTTTCGTGTGGCGTCGCGGATCGCGGTGTCGGCGGTCGCGATCTCCTCGGCCACCGCGGCAAAGGCCGCGCGCCATTCGGTGATCGGCCGCGCCTCGCCCTTGTCGCCCAGGCCCGCGGGAGAGGCCTCGGCGAAATGCTGCGCGAATTTGCGCCGCGCGGCGGCCGAATCGATCGCGCCTTGCAGATCGGCGCGCTGATCCTTCAGCTCTTCGATGCGCTTGTCGAGCTCGGGCAGATTGACGGGCTGCGCCGCGCGCGGCGGCCGCGCATCGATCGTGCCGATGGTGAGCTTGGCGCCCGCTTCGCCTTCGACGCGGAGGGACGACGGATCGAGCGAGAGCGGAAAATCCCTGGCGACCAGCGTGCTGTCACCGGCGGCAAGATCCAGCGCAATGATTCGGGTCACGGTCGCGCCATCAGGGTAGACAGTGACCGTGTCGATGGCCGATGTGGCATCGACATCGGCAGCCCATGACGGCAACGCGAACGCGGTGGTCACCAGGACCAGGCTCGTCGTTGCCAGACAATTTGTGATCGTGCGCATCAAATTCCTCCGTGCCGATATCGCCGCGCCGCCAGCCGGACGCGCGAAACACGCCTCACCATCGTGGTGAGACGCGGCGGGGAAGGAACCGGTTCGATTGGGGTTTCGGTTGGGCGGGGCTGCGGCGGCACCAAGGCTGCGGAACGCGTGGTCGTCCCGCGGCGGAGCCTCTGGAAGTCGCGCCCTTAGAAGCCGCGCCTCAAACCTGTGAGGGCGAACCCTGGACGAAGATGCGGCGGAGCAGATCGGTCACATTGCGGGCGCCGGCCTTCTTCAGGACACTGGCGCGATAACCCTCGACCGTGCGCGCGCTCAGATGCATCCGTCGCGCGATCTCCTTGTTGGTCAGGCCAGCAGCGAGATGTTCGAGCACGTCACCTTCGCGCCGGGTCAGCGGCTCGCAGCCGGCAAGCCAGCGATGCCGGTACTCATCGGGCTGGGCGAACTCGTCGATCGCAGCGTCAATCCGGTCGACGATGTCATGGGTACGGAACGGCTTTTCGATGAAGTCGGTCGCGCCGCTCTTGATGGCGTCGACGGCCATCGCGATGCTGCCGTTGGCCGAGGTCACCAGGACCGGCGCCAGGCAGTTTTCCTCGCGCAGCTGCTTGAGCAGGTCGAGAGCGGAGCGATCGGGCGGCATGTCCAGCAGCACGCAGGCCGGCATCCGCGCCTTTGCTTCCGACAGCAGCGATGCGCTGTCGGCAAAGCAGATCACGTCATAGGCGCTGTGTTGAAGCGCGATTGAAAGTTGTTCGCGGGAGGCGGCGTCAGTGTCAACGACGAATACCTCACCCTTGGAAAGCATGTTTCCCGGCATAAATTTATCCAGCAATGTCTTGGTCAAAATGGCCCGAGACGGAAGCGGGCCTCGTCGCCCAGCCGCGCCGTCATCAGCACGGCATTCACGCCCGTGCTTCGGTTTCCTTTATGTATGTTCCAGCCGGTTCCCGGATTTGACGGATCGGGACAGAAACTTTACATTTCGGGACATCGGCGGGAATGGCTGGCAGGAACGGTTCGCATGGCCGACCTCATTCGCAGCGCGGGTTTGAGCTATTACCCGGAGGTCGCCCGGTCGGTCGGGCTCGATCCCAGACAGATGATGCGCAGGGTCAGGCTGCCGCTGGCCTGCCTCGACCGGCCCGATACCCCCATCGCCGTCACGGGCCTGCGTCGCCTGCTCGAATTGTCGGCCGAGGCGTCCGGTGCCGAAGATTTCGGCTTGCGGCTCGCCGAGCGCGGCGGGCTGACCAACTTTGGCGGGGTCGGCCTGATCGTGCGCGAACAGGCCACGGTCGGCGAGGCGATCGAGGCGTTCTCGCACTTCATCCATGTCCACCATGACGGCATGCGGCTTGACGTTGCGCGCGACAGGCAGACCGTGACCGTCAGGCTGCATCTGCGCGGCCGGCAGCCGACCGCGCGGCGCCAATCGATCGACATGACCCTGGGCAGCGTCCACCGCATCATCCAGTCGCTGTTCGGCAGCGATTGGCGGCCGCAGGAGGTGCACCTGCACTACCCGCCGCCGCACGACCGCAGGCGCTACCGCGAGTTCTTCGGCTGCCGTGTGATCTTCAACGCCGAGGACGACGCGATCCTGTTGTCGGCGCACGACATGGAGCGGCGGATCCCAAGCGCGCATCCGATGATCGCGAGCTATCTGCGCAAGCGGATCGAGGCGATCGAGACACGACCGGCAAGCTGGGAAGAAAAGGTCGACGAAGTCGTGCGTAGCCTGCTCGCGACCGGCGACTGCACGGTCGAGCGCGTCGCGGAGCATTTCGCCTGTACCCGCCGCACCATCCACCGTCACCTCGCCGAGGCAGGCATCAGCTTCTCGGCCATTCTCGACGCGCAGCGCGGCGATCTGGTGATCCGGCTGATCGAAGACCCCGATCGGCCATTGGCTGATATCGCCATGCAGCTCGGCTTCTCTGCGCAGAGCGCCATGGCGCGATGGTTCCGCGGCCGATTCGGCTGCACCATCTCGGCATGGCGCAAGGGCGTGCGGCCGCTGGCGAAGCCTGCCCGTGCGCCTTCGGCCACGGCGGCCTAGGCTCAGCGCGCCGGGGCGGGTACGCCCATCGTGGCGAGCGTGCGCCGCTCGCTGCCGGCGAGCAGCGGGCCGAACGCAATGGCGAAGCCGAGGAAGGCGACGACCCAGCCACAGGCTGCGATGTGCAGCAGTGCATCGACATGCGCCGGCAACACCACGGCCGCAACGCGTGTCAGCGCAGCGATAATGATCGCGGCGTAGATGGCTTGCGTCGCGGGCGAGGCGGTCAGCGCCTGTCCGGTATGGCCAAGGCTCGCACGTGTCATCACCGCGAGCGTCATGGTTCCGGCCGCGCCTGTCATCCAGGCATGAATGCCGGCGCTCGGCGGCAGCACGCCAAAGACAGCCAAGGCATGCAGGAGGAAGCCGAGCGGCACAAAGGCATAACCGACATGCAGGATCAGCAGCAGGCGTTCGCGCGCCGTGCGGTCGCCGGCCCAGCGCGAAAAACGCACCAGGTGCAGCGCACCGACAAGCGCCATCGCCGCACCGGTCAACGTGTTCAGCGGCGCCACGATCCAGGTGATGAGCGCGAGTGCAGTCAAGCCGATCACCGCGCCGTCAAACCGCCCGAACGGCACCGGCAGGCGGCCGGGATTGAACTTGACAAGCCAGTTGCGGGTGAAGCTCGGGATGATGCGGCCGCCGATCAGCGCGATCAGCAGCACGACCACGCCGATCCCGACGCGGATGCTGGCATCGGCGGCACCTTCAAAGTGCGCTTCGAGATGGAAGCCGACATTGCCGGCGAGCAGCACGAGCACGAGCACCACGACGGGCAGATTGCGCCAGTTGCCGCCCGCCATGATCTCGCGGGTTGCGGCGGCGACGACCAGCGCCAGGAACGCGGCATCGACCGCAAGCGCAAAGGCCCAGCCGAGATCGGCGGAGAGGATCACCGCGGCGCGTCCGGCGAGCCAGACCACCACCAGCGCCACCAGCGAGTTGCCCTGGATCGGCAGCCGGCCGGTCCAGTTCGGGATCGCCGTGAACAGGAACCCCGTGATCACCGCCGGCAGGAAGCCATAGAGCATCTCGTGGACATGCCAGTCGCGCGGCGCGAAGGCTGAGGTCACCGACAATTCGCCGTAGAACATCGGCAGCCAGGCCAGGATCGACAGCCCGGCCTGGATTGCAGCGAGCAGGAAGAACGGCCGAAAGCTGTTCGCAAACAGCGGCCAGCCCTCAAAGTTGCGGGATCGGGCACTGGCCATGGGGCACTCCTGGAGATCAGATCGTTGCATGGAAAAATACTGCCGTCGGGCCGGAGGGATTTGCGCTATCGCAAACACCCGGACGATTGCAGATGCCATCACACTCCCGAGCGCCAAGGAGACAGAATGGCCAAGGTGGACACGTCGTTGGTGGCGCATTTGCCGCTGTTCGCGGGGATTAAGCCCGACGATCTCAAGGAGGTCCTGCGCGAGGCGCATTCAGCGCGTTACCCCAGGCACAGCACCATCTTCGAACAGGGTGCGGATGCACAGTCGTTCTTTCTGCTGCTGCACGGCCATGTCCGCGCGGCCAAGACCACGCCGACGGGCGAGCAGATCGTAGTGCGCTATGTCGCTCCCGGCGAAACCTTCGGGCTCGCCATGGCGATCGGGCTCGCGCAATACCCGGCAACCGCGACCGCGGTCGACGACAGCGTCGCCCTGATCTGGCCGACCGCCGCCTGGCCGCGACTGCTCGAACGCTTTCCGGCGCTTGCCGCCAATACGATGCAGGCCGTCGGCACGCGGCTTCAGGAGAGCCACACCCGCATCCTTGAAATGTCGACGCAGCAGGTCGAGCAGCGCGTCGCGCATGCGCTGCTGCGCCTCGCCAAGCAGTCCGGCAAGAAGCTCGATCAGGGCATCGAGATCGACTTTCCGATCAGCCGCCAGGATATCGCGCAGATGACCGGCACCACGCTGCACACCGTGAGCCGCATCCTGAGCGGCTGGGAGAGCCAAGGTCTCGTCGAGAGCGGCCGGCAGCGCATCATCCTGCGCGATCCGCACGGGATTGTCGTGCTGGCGGAGCGGAATCCCGACAGCGCATCGTGAGGATGGGGTGAGAGCGCTTCCGCTTACGGCGCAAGCTCTCCCTCACCCGCGAATCCGCGCGCCCGGCGCGAGTTCCAACCCGCCTTACGCCGGCACGCAATCGCACAGCGCCGCGAGGAACTTGTCGCGATCGATGCCGTGCTCGCGGCAGGCGTCGTCCACCGTGTGGAAGGTCGCGATCGGACAGCCGATGCAGGCCATCCTGAACGCGAGAAACACCCGGATCGTGTGCGGCGCCGTGCGCATGATGTCATCGACCAGGTCGTCGGATCCAAAAGGCATGGGCAACTCCGTTCCGAAGCGACGATAGCGGAGGTGGCGGCGGTTTCTTTGTTGGAGCGCAAGCAAGCTCGTCATTCCGGGACGCGCGAAGCGCGAGCCCGAAATCCATCGTGCGGCGGATGACGTGGAGAAATGGATTCCGGGTTCGCGCCAAGAGGCGCGCCCCGGAATGACGGAGAGATCTACACCGCCCGGCTATGCAGCTGTTTGCCGGGATCCAGATGTGCATCGAAGGCGGCGGCGACGCTGCGCACCAGGAAGCGCGAGTCGGTTGCGATTGCGAGCCGGTCGCCGTCAAGACTGACGACACCGTCCGCGATCAACGGCTTCAAACGCGACGCCGATCTCAGCATCGCCCCTGCCTCTGCGCGATGGCGCGCGCAGATCTCGCCGAGATCGACGCCGAACTCGCACATGATGCGCTCGATGATGTCGGCGCGCAGCCGGTCGTCGTCGGTGAGCCCATAGCCCTTTGCAGTCGCCAGCCGGCCGGCGGCAATGTTCTCGGCATAGGATCCGATCTGCACCTCGTTCTGGACATAACCCTGCGGCAGATGGCCGATCGCGCTGGCGCCGAACCCGAGCAGGACCTCGCTTTGATCGGTGGTGTAGCCCTGGAAATTGCGCCGCAGCGTCCGCTCCGCGAAGGCCACGGCCATCGCATCGCCGGGCCGGGCGAAATGGTCGAGCCCGATCTGCACGTAGCCTGCTTGTTTCAGCGCGTCGGCGATCGCGCAGGCCTGGTCGTGACGCGCGGGGCCGTCGGGCAGGACGGCCTCGTCGATCATGCGCTGGTGCTTCTTGAAAGCGGGCACATGCGCATAGCCGAACACCGAGAAGCGGTCCGGCGCGAGCATAAGCGCGCGCTGCACGGTATCGAGGCAGGAGACCACGGTCTGGTGCGGCAGTCCGTAGATCAGGTCAAAATTGACGCCCTCGATCCCGGCACTCCTGAGCCTGTCGACGACCTCGGCCGTCTGCTCGAAGCTCTGCACCCGGTTGATCGCACGCTGCACGACCGGATCGAAAGTCTGGACGCCCAAGCTCGTACGGTTGACGCCGGAGAGCCGCATGGCCTCCACCATCCCGGCCGTCAGAGTTCGCGGATCGATCTCGACCGCGATCTCCGTCGACGGCAGCACGAAGAATGCCTCGCGCATCGCCGCCATCAACTCGGAGAACGCCTCCGGGGTCATGATCGTCGGCGTACCTCCGCCGAAATGAATATGCTCGACCTTGATGCGGCGGCCGATGGTGTCCGCCACTCGCGCGATCTCGCTGCGCAAGGTCCGCTGATAGGCCGCGACGAGGTCGTCGCGGCGGACGATCTGGGTGTGGCAGCCGCAATACCAGCACATCTCGCGACAGAACGGCACGTGCAGATAAAGTGACGCGGTGGTGCCGGCCGGAAGCTCGGCCAGCCACTCCGCGTAGGTATCCGCACCGATCGCCGGCGAGAAGTGCGGCGCGGTCGGATAGCTGGTGTAGCGGGGCAGACGCTCCTCGCCATAGCTCGCCGCGAGATCAATCCTCATGTCTTACCATTTGTAAATTCGGGCCGCGCACGGTCGCGGCGTGTCCCGGAACGGATTCACCTAACGCGGATTTGTGGCGGCGGCCTTGCGCTCGCTCAAAGTCCCCGCGCCGGATTCGAGCCATGATAGGCTTCAGCCAAATGCCCCTGGAGCTGCCCCCGATGGCGCCGTTAGCGCTCGATCTCCTTCTCCGGCTCACCGGCGTGCGCGGCCAAATCCCGCGCTTCGACGATTTTCGTCCTATCCCCGCGACACCCTCGGCCCCGGCCGGCCGCGTGGTGTGCGCCCTCGTCATTGCAGCCGCGGTTTTTGCCGCGGTGTCGCTGGCCGTCTGGGCCACGGTCTGGCTTGCCATAAAGCTGCTCTAGTGCCGCCGGTGCCGATCGGTAATATCTCTTAAGTATTTTCACCGAGGCCAATCCGGCGAAAGTTTGTCGCAGCGCAAACCCTGTTGCGGGGGACGGCGCACACTGCATCTCGTCATCAAAACCATTTCAGATGAAGGATGCTTCCGATGTTCACCCGCAGAGCCGCATTGATCAGTGCCGCCGCGACCGCCCTCATGCTGGCGACACCCGCCTTCGCCGCCGGTGATCTCAAGCTGCCGCGGCAGAAGGTCGAGCTGGTCGCCCCGCCGTTCGTGCACGCGCATGAGCAGGCCACGACGCAGGGGCCGAAGATCATGGAGTTCAAGCTCACCGTGCAGGAGAAGAAGGTCGTCATCGACGAGAAGGGCACGACCTTCCAGGCCATGACCTTCAACGGCTCGATGCCGGGCCCGCTGATGGTCGTGCACGAGGGTGACTATGTCGAGGTGACGCTGGTCAACCCGGCGACCAACTCCATGCCGCACAATATCGACTTCCACGCCGCGACCGGCGGGCTCGGCGGCGCCGAGCTCACCCTGGTCAATCCCGGCGAAGAAGTCGTGCTGCGCTGGAAGGCGACGCGGACCGGCGTGTTCGTCTACCACTGCGCGCCGGGCGGCCCGATGATCCCCTGGCACGTCGTCTCCGGCATGAACGGCGCCGTGATGGTGTTGCCGCGCGAGGGTCTCAACGACGGCAAGGGCCACGCGCTGAAATACGACAAGGTGTACTATATCGGCGAGCAGGACATGTACGTGCCGCGCGACGAGAAGGGCAATTTCAAGTCCTATGATTCGCCGGGCGAGGCCTTCACCGATACCGAAGAGGTGATGAAGAAGCTGATCCCCTCGCACGTCGTGTTCAACGGCAAGGTCGGCGCGCTAACGGGCAAGAACGCACTGACGGCCAAGGTCGGCGAGACCGTCCTGATCGTGCATTCGCAGGCCAACCGCGACAGCCGTCCGCATCTGATCGGCGGCCATGGCGACTACGTCTGGGAGACCGGGAAATTCTCCAACGCGCCGGAGACCGGGCTCGAGACCTGGTTCATCCGCGGCGGCTCGGCGGGGGCGGCGATGTACAAGTTCCTGCAACCCGGCATCTACGCCTATGTCACGCATAATCTGATCGAGGCTGCGGATCTCGGCGCCACCGCGCACTTCAAGGTCGAGGGCACCTGGAACGACGATCTGATGACCCAGGTGAAGGCGCCCGCGGAGATACCGGCCGCCAACACCAACTAAAACGCGACGAGGGGCCGGGGATCCCGGCCCTTCTCTTTCAGGGGGCGACCATGCTGATCGCATTCAAGCTGAAGCTGGCACTGGCCTGTGCGGCCGGGTTAGCAGGACCATTTGCGGTCGCACCGCTGGTGTCGGACGTGGCGATCCACGGCAGCGCGACCGAACCCGCCATCATCGAGATCGCGCCGGGCGATTTCTCCTACCGTGAGGCCGGCGATTTCACGCGCTCCGGACAGCAGGCCGAAGCTCCGCTGCGCGCGATGCGGTTCAACCGCCCACTTCACATCATGCGGCATCAGGTTTCGTCATCCGACTTTCAGCTCTGCGTGCAGGATGGCGTCTGCCGCGCGCTCGATCGCGACGTGGTGGTCGCGCCCGACCGACCCGCGGTGCAAGTGAACTGGAATGATGCGCAGGCCTATGCGGACTGGCTGTCACGCAAGACCGGACAGCACTATCGCCTGCCGAGTGACACGGAGTGGGCCTTTGCGGCCGGGAGCAGGTTCAAGGACGACGGATTACCAGTCGACGCCAGCGATCCCGCAAAGGGCTGGATCAGCCGCTATGAACGCGAATCCGAACGCGACCTCTCCGACACCACGGCCTATCCGTTCGGCAAGTTCGGCGTGAACGAGCATGGCATCGAAGATTTCGCCGGCAATGTCTGGGAATGGACCTCGACCTGCTTCGTGCGCTCGCGCGTCGACGACGCCGGCAATGCCGGCCGCCCGACCGTGAACTGCGGTGTGCGCATCGCCGAAGGTGCGCATCGCGCCTACGTCACCGATTTCATCCGCGACGCCCGCGCCGGCGGCTGCGCGCAAGGCGTGCCGCCCGCCAATCTCGGCTTCCGCCTGGTTCGGGAAGAGCCCTCATGGGTGGCGAGCGTGTCGGCGCGGTGGAGCAAGGTGTGGGCGAGGTCGTAGTGAGTCTTGGCACGCGGATGCGAGGAGCCGCGGCCGCGCCTCATAGGCCGACATTGCGAGCGCAGCGACTTGTCCGCCGAAGCCTTGGCGAAGGCGGAAGCAATCCAGAAATGTATCCGTGGGGACAGCCTGGATTGCTTCGTCGCAAGGGCTCCTCGCAATGACGAGATTGAGGCACGCGCGCGGCGCTCAACTGTCACCGCTCCCGCGGGCCGCTCAAATCGCGCGCGCAAACATTCGGAAGCCGGGTGCGCCGATGATCGCTTCGAAGGCGGGATCACGCTTCTCTTCGGCGAAGGCAAAACCGGCCTTGGCATAGGCGCGCTCGGCGGGCTCGTTCCCGATCAGAAACGATATCGTCGCGCGGGCAAAGCCGGCCGCCCGCCCCTTCTCCAGCGCTCGGGCGATCAGCGCCTGGACCAGGCCGCGGCCGCGATGAGCAGGATCGGTGGCGACATGCTCGATCATCCAGTCGCCCTCGCCGCCCTGAACCCAGCAGCCGCGCGTGTACATGCCGCGCCGGCGGATCGCGTCCAGCTCTGATGCTGCAAGCCCGGTCGTTGCTGCGACCTCCTCGATTGCGCGCCAGGCCGCAGGTCCCGTGCCGGCCGCCGGCAGCGCGCACAATGCCGCCGCAGGCTTGCCATCGATCTCGGCGACCAGGAATTGCGAGACGTGCCACATCGACACCACGCGCGCGACGGCGATGCGTGCGATGAAATCGCGGCACTCAGCCTCAGGCCAGCCGAGCGCGACGTCGAACCAGCCGCGCGACCGATAGCCGCGCTGCCCCGACAGGATGGTTTGTACGATGAACTCTGCGTCTTCGGGACGCGCTGACCTTATCGTCATGCGCGCCTCCACCACGAAGACCCCTTACGTATTCTTCAGCGCCACGCGGAATTCGGCTTCGGTCTTGGCCTTGACCTCGTCGAGCGAGACGCCGTCGGCGAGCTCGATCAGGGCCATGCCGCCGTCGCCGTGCTTGTCGATGGTGAAGACCGCGAGATCGGTGACGATCATGTCGACGACGCGCTCGCCGGTCAGCGGCAGGTTGCATTGCTTCAGGAGCTTCGGGCCGTCCTTGGCCGAATGCTCCATCACCACGACGACGCGCTTGACGCCGGCGACGAGGTCCATCGCACCGCCCATGCCCTTGACCATCTTGCCGGGGATCATCCAGTTGGCGAGATCGCCGTTCTGGGCGACCTGCATGGCACCGAGGATCGACAGGTCCATGTGGCCGCCGCGGATCATCCCGAAGGAATCCGCGCTGGAGAAATACGAGGTCGACGGCAGCTCGCTCACGGTCTGCTTGCCGGCGTTGATCAGGTCGGCGTCTTCTTCTCCCTCATAGGGGAACGGCCCCATGCCGAGCATGCCGTTCTCGCTCTGGAGGCTGACGTCGACTCCGTCCGGGATGTAGTTCGAGACCAGCGTCGGGATGCCGATGCCGAGATTGACGTAATAGCCGTCGCGCAATTCCTTCGCAGCGCGCGCGGCCATCTGTTCACGGGTCCAGGCCATGTGGTTCTCCTGATCTCAAGCTGCCGTGCGCGGGCGGGTGTTGCGGAATTCGATGCGCTTCTGGGCCGTTCCGACCTCGACGATGCGCTTGACGAAAATGCCGGGCGTATGGATGTGGTCGGGATTGAGTTCACCGGCCGGAACCAGATGCTCGACCTCGGCCACCGTGACCTTGGCGGCGGTCGCCATCATCGGGTTGAAGTTGCGCGCGGTCTTGCGGTAGATCAGGTTGCCGGCGGTATCGCCCTTCCAGGCGTGCACGATGGCGAGGTCGGCGAACAGGCCGCGCTCCATCAGATATTTCTCGCCGTCGAATTCCTTCACTTCCTTGCCTTCAGCGATCAGCGTGCCGACACCGGTCTTGGTGTAGAAGGCGGGGATCCCGGCGCCGCCGGCGCGGATGCGCTCGGCCAGCGTGCCCTGCGGATTGAATTCGAGTTCCAGCTCACCGGCGAGGAATTGCTGGGCGAACAGCTTGTTCTCGCCGACATAGGACGAGATCATCTTCTTGATCTGGCGGGTTTCCAGCAGACGGCTGAGGCCGATGCCGTCGACGCCGGCATTGTTGGAGACCACGGTCAGGCCCTTCACGCCGGAATCGCGGATCGCGTCCGAGAGCGTCTCGGCGATGCCGCAGAGGCCGAAGCCACCCGACATGATCATCATGCCGTCCTTGAGAACGCCCTCGAGCGCCGATTTGGCGTCGGGATAGACCTTGTTCATGCAAAAACCCTCGACTTAAACCTGCGGCTGGCGTCGCGCCTTGTTGGCGGCGATTATTAGGCGAAATCGTCCGAAGCCGTCAATGATACGGGGTTCTCCGGTCCGCGGGCGAGTGATACAAGCTGCCCACGCCGTGGGCAGAACCGTCGGCGGCCTTGAAAGCGACAAGAAAACCCATCAAGTTGCGGGACTTAACACAACAGGACTTGGGCGTGGGGCGCGCAGGTTTCCCGCCCGCCCTTCTGGCTCCCGCGACCAACCCGATCAGGACATGCCATTGACCATGGCCCAAGGAATAAAGCGCCTCGGGACGCCGATCGCGGCGCTGCTCGGTGTCGTGCTGATCGCCCTGATCGCGACCTCCTGGCTGATCAACCGCGACGCCTTGCGCAAGGCGGTGGAAACCCAGATCCGCAACGTCACCGGACTCGAGCTCACCGTCGCAGGCGCGATCGACATTTCGATTCTTCCCGCAAGTTACATCTCGTTCCACGATGTCGGGCTGAAGGGCGGCGGCACCAGCGATCCTGCGCTCCATGTCGACGTGCTCACGGCCAATCTGCGGCTGCTGCCGCTGCTGCTACAACGCTTCGAGATCGCGGACCTGACGATGCTGCGCCCGCAGATCCATGTCAGCCTCAAGCCGGACGGCGAGAGCAACTGGACGCCCTTCATCCAGACTATTGCGCGCACGATGAAGCCGGGGGCCGAGAACCAGGTCTCGTTCTCCGAGATCAGGATCCAGGACGGCGTGCTCAATTATGAAGACGCGGCCACGCATGCCACCGAGCAGCTCGACGACATCGACCTGTCGCTGGCCTGGCCCTCGATCTCGCGCTCCTTTGCCGCGACCGGACAGTTCGACTGGCGCGGCGAGCGCGTCGACGGCTCGATCAGCTTTGCCGATTTCGTCGCGGCCCTCTCCGGCGATCGCTCCGGGCTGAAGGCGCGGGTTACCAGCGCCCCGCTCAAGCTCGCCTTCGACGGCAGCGTCGCCAACCGCACCAGCCCGATGATGGAAGGCACGCTCACCATCGACAGCCCGTCCTTGCGCAACGCGCTGCGCTGGACCGGCCAGCCGCAACCCGGCAGCGGCGGCTTCGGCCGCTTTGCGCTGAAGGCGCGCGCCAATGTGGTAGGCGCCTCGATCGCGCTCACCAACGTCAATGTCGAGCTCGACGGCAACACCGCCGAGGGCGTGATGACCTACGCCAATAACGGTCGGCAGACGCTGCAGGCGACGCTCGCCGCCGACGCGCTCGACTTCACCCCTTACATCTCGACCTTCCGCCTGCTCGCGAGCGGCGCGCGTGACTGGAACAGGCAATTGTTCGATCTCAATGCCCTGTCGACCACCGATCTCGACATGCGCCTGTCGGCGGCGCGGCTCACGGTCGGACCCTCGAAACTCGGCCGCACCGCGATCGGCGCCAATCTGCGCAACGGCACGCTGGCGCTGTCGGTCGGCGAGGCACAGGTCTATGGCGGCATTGCCAAAGGCTCGTTCGGGATCGCACGCACCGACACCGTCGCGGACGTCAAGGCGCAATTCCAGTTCACCGACGTCGACCTGCAGGCCTGCACCTCGGAGCTGTTCGGGATCAACAAGCTGTCCGGCCGCGGCAATATCAGCGTCTCCCTCGTCGCCTCCGGCTCGAGCCCGTTCGGCCTCGTGCAGTCGCTCGACGGCAGCGCCAGCGTGACCGGGCACGACGGCGCGATCGCCGGCTTCAATGCCGAGCAACTGCTGAAACGGCTGGAGCGCCGGCCGCTGTCGGGCGGCGGCAATTTCCGCAACGGCTCGACGCCTTACGACAATCTCACCGTCGCGGTGAAATTCGCCGACGGCATCGCGACCGCCGAGGACATCCGCATCGAAGGCCCCGCGGCCAAGATCACGATGACCGGCACCGCGTCGGTGCCGACGCGCGAATACGACATGAAGGGCGTGGCGAGCCTCAACACCGCGTCCGGCTTCGAATTGCCGTTCGTGGTGCAGGGCCCCTGGGACGATCCCTTGATCTTCCCCGATCCGGAAAGCCTGATCCGCCGCTCGCCGGCCTCGGCTCCCCTGCTCGACATGCTGAAGGACCGCAAGGCGGGCGATGCCGTGCGCTCCGCGATCGAGCGCATCACCGGCACCGGAAAACGTCCAGCACCGGCCGAATCGCCGACGGCGGAGAATGCCAAGGGAAACGCCAAGTCGAACTGACGACGGCGGCCCAATCGCGCGAAATGATCCGGGCGAATTGATGCGGCGATTGCATCGATGCGCGCGTTAAGCATCTCCTCGCGCCCGCGCCCCCACGACCTATGTCTGACAACATGCCGCTAGATCGGATAGCGACCATGGGCTAGTGTTTTATCCGACCGGTTAAAACACCGGCGGCTTGAGGGAGAAAAACGTGAAATCCAAGGTTATTGGCGCGGTTACACTGGCGGTCGCTGCGGTGGGGCTGTTTGCAGCCGCTGCACCCGCATTTGCGCAGCAAAAGACGATTACGGTCTGGTGGGGCAAGGGCTTCTACCGGTCCGAAGACGACGCGCTGCTCGATACGATCAAGAAGTTCGAAGCAAAGACCGGCATCAAGGTCGAATTGTCGCAGTACGCGATCCAGGACATGATTCCGAAAACGGTGGCGGCGCTCGATGCCGGAACCGTGCCCGACGTCGCCTATTCCGACACTTACGACGTTCAGGCGCAGGGCAAATGGGCCTATGAGGGCAAGCTCGAGGACCTCACTGACGTCATGGAGCCGATCCAGGACAGGTTCGCGCCGAACACGCTGGAGGCCTCGAAGCTCTATAACGACGTCGCCAAGAAGAAGGCCTATTACGGCTTCCCGCTGAAGCAGCAGAGCATGCACGTCCAGATATGGAAAGACATGCTGGAAAAGGCCGGCTTCAAGCAGAGCGACATCCCGAACGATTGGGAAGGCTACTGGACCTTCTGGTGCGACAAGGTCCAGCCGGCGATCCGCAAGGCCACCGGCCAGCGGATCTATGCGGTCGGGCAGCCGATGGGCGTGGAATCCACCGACTCCTTCCAATCTTTCTACACCTTCATGGACGCCTACCACGTCAAGCTGGTCGACGACAACGGCAAGCTCACGGTGGACGATCCCAAGGTCCGCGACGGCCTGATCAAGGCGATGAAGGACTACACCGACACCTATATCAAGGGCTGCACGCCGCCCTCCTCGACGACCTGGAAGGATCCCGACAACAACGTCGCCTTCCACAACAAGACGATCGTGATGACCCACAATTTCACGATCTCGATCGCGGCGAAATGGTACGAGGACTCGCAGAATCAGGCGCTCACGCCTGAGCAGCGCGAAGCCGGCAGGAAGGCTTATGGCGAGGACATCATCACCGCGTCGTTCCCGAAGGCACCCGACGGTTCGACCATCCGCTATCGCTCCGACGTCAAGACCGGGCTGATCTTCACCGCGGCCAAGAACAAGCCGGAGGCCAAGCAGTTCATCAGCTTCCTGCTTCAGGAAGAGAACGTCCGTCCCTATATCGAGGGTGCGCTCGGCCGCTGGTTCCCGGTGACCAAGGCGAGCCAGGAGAGCCCGTTCTGGCAGGCCGACAGGCATCGCAAGGCGGTTTACGCTCAGTTCACCGGCGGCACCGCGCCGTTCGACTTCACCAAGAACTGGAAGTTCACCATCCTCAACAACGAGAACGTGTGGGCCAAGGCGATGAACCGGGTCGTGAGCGAGAAGGTTCCGGTCGACAAGGCCGTGGACGAACTGATCGCCCGCATCAAGCAGGTCGCGGGCTAAACCATCCTTGCCTCTCCCCACGTGGTGGGGAGAGGTGTTAAAACAACGCCGGCCGCATTCGCGGCCGGCACTCGTTTGAAGAGTTCGAAAGTATGGCGATTACGCTCTCCAGCGATCAGGCACGTCCCGCGCCGCCTCTGTCGTCGCGGCTGACCCCGGCGCAGGTCTGGGGGATCGTGCTGGTCGTACCCTATCTGCTCGTCTTCCTTGCCTTCGTCGTCTATCCCGTCTGCTACGGGCTCTGGCTGGCGCGCGCTCCGTCGAACTATGTGGCGCTCTACAACGATCCGATCTTCGCGCGCGCCGCGGTCAACACGCTGATTTTCCTGGTCATCGGCATCAACATCAAGATGCTGATCGCGCTGTTCCTGTCCGGCTTCTTCGCGCAGCAGCGCACCTGGATCAGATGGCTCTCGGTGATCTTCATCCTGCCGTGGGCGGTGCCGTCGATCCCGACCATCCTGTCGGTGCGATTCATGCTCAATCCCGAATGGGGCGTGATCAACCATCTCATCTTCTCTTTAACCGGCAACGACGGCCCGAACTGGCTGAACGACCCGACGGTCGCGCTGACCATGGCGATTGGCGTGCACATCTGGAAGTCGCTGCCGTTCTGGACACTGATCCTGATGACCGGCCGGCTTGCGATCGCGCATGATCTATTCGAAGCCGCCGAAGTCGACGGCGCGAGCTGGTGGCAGAAATTCCGCTATATCACCTGGCCGTCGCTGCAGACGCTCTACATCACCTGCACGCTGCTCTCGATGATCTGGACGCTCGGCGACTTCAACAGCGTCTACCTGCTCACCGGCGGCGGCCCGGCCGACCTCACCCACGTGCTGTCGACCCTCGGCATCCGCTATCTCCGGCTCGACGAGCTCTCGCTCGCGATGGCCTCCATCGTCTGCGCGATACCGTTCGTCCTGCCGCTGATGTACTTCATGATGAAACGGTTGTCGCGATGAAGCTCCCTACCTTGCGTGAAGTCGCGACCGAAGCGCGGTTGCTGCTGATCGGCATTCCCGTCTTCATCTGGACGATGATCCCGATCTACCACATGTTCCTGTTCGCGATCTCGCCCAAGGAGGACGCGTTCTCGGGCAAGCTGTGGCCGGACCATCCGACGCTGCATAATTTCGAGATCGTGTTCAAGCAGCAGCACTACTTCCTGCGCGACTTCTACGTGCAGTTCTGGAATTCGCTGGTGATCGCGGCCGCGGTCGGCGCGCTGACATTGTTGATCGCCACCGCGGCGGCGTTCTCGATCTCGCGGCTGCGCGTGCCCGGCGGGCGCATCGTGATGAACCTGGCGCTGTTCACCTATTTCATCCCCGCGGCATTCCTTGCCGTGCCGATGTACCGCACCATGGGCAATTACGGTCTGCTCAACAACCACTGGGCGCTGATCCTGGCCATGGTGACGATCGCATCGCCCTACGCGATCTGGGTGCTGAAGCAGGCCTCGGACAAGCTGCCGGTCGAGCTCGACGAGGCCGCGGTCATGGACGGCGCCACCACGCTGCAGATCTTCCGCCTGGTCTATCTGCCGCTGATGATGCCCTCGCTGGTCGCGATCGGCACCTACGCGGTGCTGCTCGCCTGGAACGAATATCTCTACGCCTTCCTGCTGCTGTCGAACGACCAGGACATCACGCTTCCCGTCGCACTCGGCAACTTCCTCGCCGCCGACGATTCGCCG
The DNA here is from genome assembly GCF_055807395.1 of Bradyrhizobium sp. Kon10. Classification (NCBI taxonomy): domain Bacteria; kingdom Pseudomonadati; phylum Pseudomonadota; class Alphaproteobacteria; order Hyphomicrobiales; family Nitrobacteraceae; genus Bradyrhizobium; species Bradyrhizobium sp. Kon10. The sequence continues at coordinate 104,084 of NZ_JBVVOZ010000011.1, forward strand.
TGGGAGCTGTTGATGACGACCGGGTTCATCTACGCGCTGCCCCCAGCCGCGATCTACTACGCCTTCCGCCGCTACATGGTGGGCGGGCTGACAGCGGGTGCGGTGAAGTCCTGACGCATGGTCCGGAAAACTGTGAAGCGGTTTTCCGAATAGACCATGCCCAACCTTCAACTATCGGCTGCGCGCTTCCTGCGATAGGCGAGCAGGAGCGCAACCGCCGAGCCGATGAAGTAGCCGGCGGTCGCGCCCGAAATGGCGCGGCCGACGATGATCGCAAGTACACGATCGCCGGCGTCGATCGCCGAGATGACACTGACCGTGTACTGCAGGGCGAACACAACCAGATTGCGGATCAGGCCGAACACGCTGCCCGGACGGATGATCTCTCCCGTCTTGTGATCGACGTCGAACGGACGCGGCGTCAGCACGCCGATTGGAAACAGCACGAGCGCCGCCCCGATCCACGCGACGAGCGGCCATTGGCCGTCCTGGTGCCCAAAACCGAGCCGCGAAAGACCCCAGGCGATGAAGACGACTGGCAGAATCAGCGCGCGCCAGATCGGCACCTTGCGCGGCTGCATCGACTGGATGCCCTGCCAGACCAGATAGGCGAGCAGGATCCAGACCCAGAGCGGGGTGTGGATCAGGATCTGATAGGCGAAGATCATGACAAGTCCCTCACTAGAGCGGTGCTGCGCTCTCGCCCCGCGAACTCGATAGTTTCGAGGCAAGCGAGGCGATGACGATGACCAACGCGATCAGGCCGATCACCAGCGTGCAGATCGCGTTGATCTCGGGCTTCACACCAAGCCGCACCTCCGAATAGATCCGGATCGGCAACGTCGCCGAGCCGGGCCCGGTAGTAAAGCTTGCGATCACGAGATCGTCGAGCGACAGCGTGAAGGCCAGCATCCATCCGGCGACGATAGCGGGGGCGATCAGCGGCAGTGTCACCGACAGGAAGGCGCGGACCGGATCGCAGCCGAGGTCCATCGCCGCTTCCTCCAACGACCGGTCGAGCGAACCGAGGCGGGATTGCACGACCACCGCGACGAAACACATCGTCAGCGTGGTGTGGGCGATCGTCACCGTCCAGAAGCCGCGCTCGGCGTTCAGCGCCACGAACAGCAGCAGCAGCGACAGTCCGGAAATGACCTCCGGCATCACCAGCGGCGCATAGAGCATGCCCGAGAACAGCGTGCGACCGCGGAAGCGCTCGCCGCGCGACAGCGCCACCGCAGCCAGCGTGCCGAGCAGGGTCGCGATGCTTGCCGAAGAGACCGCGACCCGCAGGCTCATCCAGGAGGCCTCGATCATGGCGCGGTCGTTGAAGAACTCGTGATACCAGCGCAGCGACCAGCCGCCCCACACCGTCACCAACCGCGAGGCGTTAAAGGAATAGATGACGAGAATGACGATCGGCAGATAGAGAAACGCCAGCCCCAGCGCCAGAGAGGCGATATTGAAGCGGGACAGGCGAGAGAGGTTTTGCATCTCAGCGCTCCTCCAGCTGCCGCCGCTGCAGCCGCTCGTAGAGCAGAAGGGGCAACAGCAGCACCACGAGCAGCACGATTGCCGCCGCGGAGGCGACCGGCCAATCCTTGTTGGTGAAGAATTCAAGCCATAACGTCTGGCCGATCATCAGCGAGTTGGAGCCGGCAAGCAGGTCGGGAATAACGAACTCGCCGACGATCGGAATAAAGCACAGCAGCACGCCGGCCCCGACACCCGGCAGCGAGAGCGGAAACGTCACGAGCCAGAACACCTGCCACCGCGGGGCCCCGAGATCGGAGGCCGCCTCCTCCAGCACCGGCTCCATCCTGGCAAGCGTGGCGTAGAGCGGCAGGATCATGAACGGCAGGTAGGAATAGACGATGCCGAGATACATCGCCGTGTCAGTGGACAACCACACCACCGGTTGGCTGACCAGATGCAGCGCCAGCAGGACCTGATTGAGCAGGCCATCGTGCTGGAGGATGTTGATCCAGGCATAGATACGGATCAGGAACGAGGTCCAGAACGGCACGATCACCAGCACCATCGCCACCGCCTGCCACCGCCGCGGCAACCGCGCCATGCCGTAAGCGATGGGGTAGCCGATCAGCAGCAGCAGTGAGGTGGCCGTGATGGCGACGGTGAGGCTGCGCAGATAGGCGAATAGATAGATGTCGTCGGAGGCGAGCAGCTTGAAATTGTCGATCCCGAGCGCAGCGAAGGCCAGCTTGATCGCCGCCCATCCCGCCGTCAGGTCGAACACCGGCTCGTAAGGCGGCTGCGCGATCGCGGTCTGCGACAGGCTGATCTTCAGCACGAAGCCGAACGGCACCAGGAAGAACAGCACCATCCAGACGTAAGGCGCGATCGCAGCGAAACGCGCCGGGCGGGCGAAGATGCGGCGGGTGCTCATCGTTCCAGCACCACGCAGTCGTCGGGCGTGAACCAGGCCACGACGTGCTGGTCAACGCTATAGGCATCGACATCGAGGCGCGCAGTGTTGGCCACCGCGGCCTGCACCATTCCGCCGGAATCGAGCTTCACCTTGTAGGTGGTGGTGCCGCCGAGATAGCAGATGTCCGCGACCACGCCGTCCAACCGGTTGATCGCTGTTTCATGACCGGCCTCGCTCACCGGGCCGCGGCGCGACAGCTTGACCTTCTCGGGCCGGATCGCGACCGACAATTTTGCCTCGCCGATCGGCTCGCGCGGCTCGGCCGCGACCAGCGTGCCGGCATCGCTTGTCGCAATGACCAGGCGATGGCCATCGCGCAGCTTGAATTCACCGTCGAAAAGATTGATGTCGCCGACGAACTCCGCGATCCAGCGTGAGCGCGGCGCCTCGTAGAGTTCGCGCGGGGATGCGACCTGGGCGAGCTTGCCGGCGTTCATCACGCCGATCCGGCTTGCCATCGTCATCGCCTCTTCCTGGTCGTGGGTGACGATGATGAAGGTCATGCCAAGCCGGCGCTGCAGCTCCATCAGTTCGCCTTGCGTGCTCTCGCGCAGCTTCTTGTCCAGTGCTGCGAGCGGCTCGTCGAGCAGCAACAATTGCGGCCGGCGCGCCAGCGCACGGGCCAACGCGACGCGCTGGCGCTGGCCGCCGGAGAGCTGGTCGGGCTTGCGCTTCTCCAGGCCTTCGAGCTTCACCAGCGCAACCATCTCCGCCACACGGGTGGCGATGTCGGCACGCGCCATCCCTGCGCGCTTGAGGCCAAAGGCGATGTTGTCACGCACCGTGAGATGCGGAAACAACGCGTAGTTCTGGAACATCATGTTGATCGGGCGCTGATGCGGCAGTGCCTGGGCGATGTCCTTGCCGCCGAGCAGGATGCGCCCTTCGTCCGGGGCCTCGAAGCCGGCGAGCATCCGAAGCAGCGTGGTCTTGCCGCAGCCGCTCGGCCCCAACAGCGCGAAGAACTCGCCCGCCTTGATGTCGAGCGTGACGCCGTCAACGGCACGGAACGAACCGAACGTCTTCGCCACGCCCTCGATCCGCAACAGCGGCTCGTCGGCCGCCGGATGCACGTCGCCGCCGGCCGAAGCGACCGCGCTCTCTGTTCTGGGCAACTCTCCAGCCATATTCCCCGCCAACCCCGATGCCGCCGCACGCTAGCGGCGGATCGGCCTTTGCTCAACCGGTTCGCGGCGGATCGCCCCAGATTGGCCTTCATGCCGGTCGTCAAAAGGCGTATAATCGCGAGATGACCAAGTTGCTGGACCAGGCTCTGGAAATTGCACGTAGTCTGCCTTCGGACGCGCAGGATGACATTGCTCGGGTCGTGTTGCAGCTCGCCGGCGCAGAAGCGGCCTCACCTATCATTCTCTCGGATGATGAGAGGTCTGCAATTGCAGCATCCAAACAGGCGGCTTCACGAGGCGAATTCGCCACGGAGGCTCAAGTCCGGGCGACTTGGGCCAAACACGGCCTGTGAAGATCCGCTACACACTTCCGGCGCTGGCCGATCTCGATTCCACCCTGACCTACATTGCAGCGACCTCTCCGCAAGGAGCAGCGCGCGTCCAGAAACGCATTCAGGACGCGATCAGCCTGTTGCTCGATCATCCCGAGATCGGTCTCCGGACTGACGATCCCGAGATCCGACGACTGACCACAACGCCCTATCCGTTCCTTATCTTCTACGAGATAGGGAGCGGGGAGATCATCATCCACGCTATCCGTCATGGGGCTCGCGATCCCAGCGGGATGCCGGGTGCGCGTGATCCCGTCTAGTTCACACTCCCCATGAACGCGGCCAACGCGTCGCGGTCCGCTGCGCGCATGGTCAGGCCAAGTTTGGAGCGGCGCCAGAGAATATCGTCCGGGAAGCGCGCCCATTCGTGGCTCATGAGATACTTCACCTCGGTACCGGTCAGCTCGGGACCGAAGGCCGGGCCGAGATCGTCGCGGCTCTTGGCTTCACCGAGCACCGCCGGCAATCGCGAGCCATAGGCGGCAACGAGCCGTTGGGCCTGCGCCTCCGAGAGAAAACGCCAGCGGTCGCGGGCGAGATCGACCTCGTTCTCGAAACGATCCCACGCAAAATCTCCGCCGGGCAGCGCAGCGTCCGCGGTCCAGGGGGGCGACATCGGATAGAACGGCGTCAGCTTCGTCACCGCCCGCTCTGCGCGCAGGCGCGATGTCGTGACGTCGCCGCCGAACATCGTGAGCAGCGGCGCCGTGCGCCGCCGCGCGTCGAACAGGGCTGTCCCGTCGCGCCGCGGCGCCGATGGCGGCCTCAAATTGACGCCGGAGATCGTTCGCACGACATCCGTCGGGGCAACACGCTCCCGGAAATAGCGGCTCGCCGCCTCGCAGAGATAGGTGACATCGGCCCCCGCTATCGCGACGATCGCCGGATCGCCCGTAAAGGCGTGCGTGATCGCGCCGATCAGCGTGAAGTCGCGCTCGAAGGGGCTCGCGAAGATCAGCTGCCCGTCGCTGTTCTGGAAGGCATAGACGTTGTTGGCTTCGAACAACCGCGGCACGACGATCTGGCTGATTTGCATGGCCGCCGTGGACGGCGGCGGCTGGCGCAGCACGGTCTCCGCAACGATAGAGGTCCAGCCGCCTGTGGCATTGGCGAGCGCGCGCGCGGTGATCACCCGGCGGTGGCCGCGATCGATCACCGCGAGCCGCCAGATATCGGTCCTGTCGGCGCGCACGCAGCGTGCCCCGGTCCGGATCGCGGCGCCACGCTCAGCGGCATCCAGCGCCGTGAGCACCACCAGGCGGGAATCGTCGACCACGCAATCCGAATATTCGAAGGCGATGCCGAATGGACGCTTCAGCGCATTGCCGACCGGATGATGCGTGATGTCGAGCGTGGTCGAAGCCGGCAGACCGCTCCGCTTGGCGAGGCTGTCATAGACGAACAGGCCGGCACGCAGCAGCCAGGGCGGACGTTCGTCGGAATGGGCGGGGATCACGAAACGCATCGGCCGGACCAGATGCGGCGCGATCCGAAGCCAGATCCGGCGTTCCCTGAGCGCCCGGCGCACGCGCCAGAAGCCGCGCCGCTCCAGCACCGATAGATCGCCGTGGATCAACCGCGGCGTCGCCGAGGACGCCGCGCCGCCGAGATCGCCCTGCTCGATCAGGATGACCCGCAGGCCGCGGCCCGCGGCATCGCGCGCGAGGCTGGCACCGTTGAGGCCGCCGCCGATGATCGCGAGATCGTAATCCGCCATGAAACCGTCGAGAGGGAGCGAAAGGACGCTCCTCATCACTAGCCGGTCTTGAGCGCGAGCTCCACGGTTTCAGCGCGCCCGACCAGGCCGGCATATTGCCCGATCGGCAGGGGCTTGCCGAGCAGATAACCCTGTACGCCGTCACAGCCCTCCTTGGCGAGGAAGGCGAGCTGGTCGATGGTCTCGATGCCCTCGGCGATGATCGACATGTCGAGGCCATGGCCGAGATCGATCACGGCGCGGACGATCGCGGCCGATTGCGGATTGCGGCCGAGATTCATGATGAAGGCGCGGTCGATCTTGATCTTGTCGAACGGGAACGCCTGGAGATAGCTCAGCGAGGAGTAGCCGCTGCCGAAATCGTCCATGGAGATGCGGACCCCGAGCGCCTTCAGCCGGCGCAGCAGACCCAGGCCGCGGTCAAAATCCTCGATCAGCACGCCCTCGGTGATTTCGAGCTCAAGCCGGCCGGGGGCAAGCCCGGTCTCGAGCAGGATGGAGTGGACGAGCCCGACCACGTCGCCGTGCATGAACTGCGCGGGCGACAAATTCACCGCGATCTGGAGCGGTTTCGGCCACGACGCCGCCTCGCGGCAGACCTGGCGCAAGATCCATTCGCCCATCTCGACGATCAGCCCGCTCTCCTCCGCGATCGGGATGAACTCGGCCGGCGAGACCTGGCCGCGAACCGGATGTTGCCAGCGTGCGAGCGCTTCAAAACCGATGATCTCGCTCTCGGCGACGCTGTGGCGCGCGACGGCCTGCGGCTGGAACGCGAGCGACAGCTCGCCGTTCTTGATTGCCTTCGACAAATCCTGATGCAGCACGCGCCGGTCGCGGATCTGCTGGTCCATCTCCGGCTGGTACAGGCCGATCGTGCCGCGTGATTTCTGCTTGGCGCGGAACAGCGCGGCACCCGCATTGGCGAGCAGCGAGGCGGCGTCGGCGCCGTTGTGCGGGAAGACCGACATGCCCGTGGTAAGGCCGGCGCGCACCGCGCGGCCGTCGATCTGGAATTCCTGGGCGACGGCGCCGCCAAGCTGCTGCGCCAGCGCGAGGCCCGCGTCCGGCTGCTTGCCGTCGATGATCAGGCCGAACTCGTCGCCGGAGAGGCGCGCCACCACGCCGCCGCGCGCGGCGTCCTGGAGCCGCTGCGCCACCTCGACCAGGAGCTTGTCGCCGAGCGCATGGCCGAAGACGTCGTTGACCTCCTTCAAGCCGTCGAGATCGACGCAGAGCACGGCGAACTCTTCGGCGGTGCCCTCGCAGGCCTCGATCATCTGGGTCAGCGCCTGAAGGAAAGCGGCCCGGTTCGGCAGATCGGTCAGGCCGTCATGATAGGCCATATGCGCCATGCGCGACTCGGTCTGCCGCCGGTCGGTGACGTCCTCGTGGGTCTTGATCAGATATTGCGGCTCGCCGGCATCGCTCAGCACGGTCGCGCGGCGGGTGAGGAACAGCCGCAGGCCGTCCTTTGTGGAGATCGGATGCTCCTCGGTGACCATCCCGCGCTTCTTGATCGCGGCCTCGTCGCGCGCGATGATCAGCTTCGCTTCCTTGGCATTGAAGATATCGGACGCCGTCAGTCCGGTGGCTTCCTCGCGCCTGCGGTTGAGGATCGTCTCCGCGCTGCGATTGGCGAGCAGATAGCGGCCGTCCCTGACCTGCTCCACGATCAGCGCCACCGGGATGTTGTCGACCACGAGCTCGAGGAACTTCTTGGTGCTCTCCAGCTCCTGCGAGAGCGACTGCCGGTCGGTGATGTCCTCGAACACGAGCAGCAGGAATTCAGGCTGGTTGCTTTCGTTGCGGACCACGATCCTGATCGAGGAGACCCTGCGCCGTCCCGAACTCTGTTCGACCTCGAACTCGTTGCGATATTGGCCGTCGGGCGACGCGAGCGCGGCGCGATCGGTCGCCTCGATGCTGGCTGCCGAATTGGACGCGAAAAGCTCGCGCGCGTTCTTCCCGGCGACGTAGTCCCGCGAGAAGCCCCAGAAGCGCTCATAGGCGCTATTGGCGAAGATATAGCGGCCATCCTCGATGGTCTTGGCCGCTACGCAGGCCGGCACATGGTCCAGCACCGTTTCCAGGAACTGCTTGGTGGAGGCGAGCTGCCGCGAGAGCCTGCGCTGCTCGCTGACGTCGAGATGCGTCGTCACCGTCCCGCCGTTGGGCAGGACGAAATGTTTCACCAGAATGGCCCGCCCGTCCGGCAGTTCGGTGATCAGGCCGTTGGGGCTTGCCGCCTTCTCGTAAAACTCGTCGTTGGAAACACCGCCAACCACCCCGCGCTTGCGCCGCAGATCCAGGATGTCATAACCGTTCATGTCGGCCCAGAGATCCGACCGCGACAGCCCGTAGATCTCGAGATAGCGGTCGTTGCAGAAGATGATGCGCCGCTGCGCATCCGTCATCATCACGCCCTGGTTGAGATTGTTCATGGCGGAGGAGACGAAGGCGTTGCGCCGCAACTGGGATCGCTTGGCCCGGCGCAAGGCGGAATGAATCCACAGGGCGATAGCGGCCAGGAGCGAACACACGACAACGCCGCCGATCAGGGCTTCCCAGACCAGGCTGGGATCGAGTCCGCCGAGATAGGCCGCCGGGGCAAATTGCTCGGACGACGCAAAGGCGCGCGCAGGCGTGATCGCCGTGCCCAGGCACACGACGGCCTGCACAGCAATCACAATCGTGCTGCCAGCCTGCCAGTTCTTCTCAGCCATCAGCCACCCGCGTTTGAACGTGGATTGTCTGGCTTCGCGGGTTTGGATCGGGTAAACGGCTGTACGCCCAATGGAAAAATGTGTCCCAGAATACGGCAATTGCCCTGACATGATAAATGCCTCCTTAACGGACAACGACCGCGCGGCACGTTTGCCAGGCAAATCGGTTCCCCCGGCTTCAGCGAAAATCCTCCGCAACCATGGATAGGGTCGACTGCGTCGTCATCGGAGCCGGCGTGATCGGGCTCGCGGTGGCCCGCAAGCTGGCGCAGGCCGGGCGCGAGGTAATCGTGCTCGAGGAGGCCGAGGCCATCGGCACCGTGACCTCCTCGCGCAACAGCGAGGTGATCCATGCCGGGATCTACTACCGCGCCGGCAGCTGGATGGCGCGCATGTGCGTCAGCGGCAAGCACGCACTCTACCGCTATTGCGGCGAGCGCGGCATCCCGCACAAGAACTGCGGCAAGCTGATCGTCGCAACCAGCGCGAAGGAAACCGAGAAGCTGCAAGCGATCAAGGCGCATGCCGAGGCCAATGGCGTGCTCGACATGCAGCTGCTCTCGGGCGATGCGGCGCGCACGCTGGAGCCCGCGCTCGCCTGCGACGCAGCCCTGCTCTCACCGTCGACGGGCATCATCGACAGCCATGCCTACATGCTCTCGCTGCGCGGCGAGGCCGAAGCGGCAGGCGCGGCCTTTGCGTTTCACACGCCCTTGATCCGCGCCAAGGTGGCAGGCGGGTTCATCGAGATCGACGCCGGCGGCGAAGCGCCGATGACACTGCAATGTGGCCTGCTCGTCAACGCCGCCGGGCTTTCGGCGACGACGGTCGCGCGCCACATCGACGGCATGCCGCTGGAGCGGATTCCGCCGGCCTATCTCGCCAAGGGCAATTACTTCAGCTGCAACGCCAAGGCACCGTTCTCGCGCCTGATCTATCCGGTGCCGGAGCCCGGCGGCCTCGGCGTGCATCTGACGCTGGATATGGCGGGGCAGGCCCGTTTCGGGCCTGACGTGGAGTGGATCGAGACGATCGACTATGCGGTCGATCCCTCGCGGGCCGAGCGCTTCTATCCGGCGATCCGCAAATACTGGCCGACGCTGCCCGACGGCGCGCTGATGCCGAGCTATTCAGGCATTCGCCCGAAGATCGTGCCGCCGGCTGTCGCCACGCAGGATTTCCTGATGCAGGGTCCGACCGACCACGGCGTCGAAGGCCTGATCAACCTGTTCGGCATCGAATCGCCGGGATTGACGTCATCGCTTGCGATCGCGGATCACGTTGCCACGCTCGCAGGCCTCTAAACGCCGCGCAATCACGATGGCGCAGCGCGCACCTTCCGCGGGGATGAGCGCACAAGCTCCCATCCCCGCGTGAAAGGGTACGATCAAACTCTACGCTGTTTACGGGGGTTACTAGTGAAGCGTCTCGTTGTGCTTCAATCGCTCGATCTGGTCCTTGACCAGCAACTTCCGGCGCTTCAACTCAACAATTTGCAGGTCGTCTGTTGAAAGGTGCACGAGAGCGTCGTGCAATTCGTTTTCGAGAGTTTTGTGCTTCCGTTCCAATTCAACCAGATGTGCCTGAATTGTCATTCGAAACCTCCTCGGTAGGGGTGAACCTTGGATTCGATCCGGACGAGGAAGTGTACATCACCGATTCGTTCTGTCGATGGGTATCCGTCGTCGCAGTGTCATTTTTGAAAATTCATATGTAACGAACCGTGAGTAAGGAACCACGCGGGGAAAAATCCATGATATCAATGCGCCTGCGTGAACCCGGTTAAGCGATCACCGAAATATCTTGCGAGAGAACGGTGGCCCGCGATCCAGATCGCTTGCGATCGCGCCGCGCAAGGACGATAATTTCCACAGGGCATCCACAGCCTTAATCTCAAGCTATCGGTTTTCGGCCACCGCAGACATGACCAATGAAAACGAGCGCGAGCTCGAAGCCGAACTCGCCCGGTTGCACCAGGAACACCGAGATCTCGATGCGGCGATCGATGCACTGCATCAATCGCCCGCCCCCGACCTGTTGCGGTTGCAGCGATTGAAGAAGCGCAAGCTGTTGTTGCGGGACCGGATCGCCTTCATCGAAGACCAGATCACGCCCGACATCATCGCCTGATCCACAGCGATCGCGCCGCGGTGAAGCTGCGGGCGCTGGAATCCGCTTGACTCGATTGGAACAAAGAGAGAACATTTTGGAGCCGCCGCCCCCAGAAGACGTCCAAGACAACGCCCAGGAAAACGCAGATGTCAGCAGCCGCCCTTTTCGACAACAGCCACTATGAGCAAGCCTGCGATCAGGCCATCGCGATGTGCGACGGCAATCTGCGCAGCACCATCAAGGCGCTGATCATGGCCAACGAATATCTGGAAGCCGAGCTCGAGGAATTACAGGCGGCGATCTCGGCCGGCTGCATTCCGGAGACCTCACGCAGCAAGATGCGGAGCAAGAGCAGCGCCGCCTGAATTCACCATGCTGGAGCAACGCCAATGTCCGATGTGACCTATTACGTGGCAATGCCCTTTCTTATCGATGCCGACGGATCGCCTGTCGCGGGCGCGGCTGAAGAATGCCAGACCTCGACGGCAGCCTTGCGGCGCGCCGAGATGTTGGCACGAGGTGCTGGCCATATCGGCGCGGTCGCGTTCAGCCGCAGCGGCGATCCCATGACCGGCGAATTTGGTGACGCCAAGCTGCTGCGCAAATTCGGTAACGTCCCGGAAGATCTGGCTACGTTGTAAACTCAGCTGCTGACAAGCCTGATCCGCGGCTCGTGCCGCCGCTGCGCCTTGCGCACATACATGGCAGCATCAGCCTCCTCCAGCGCGCGGGCGGCATCGGAGTGCGCGCCGAGCAGCGCGACGCCGGCGGAGGCGCCCGCCGTCACGTGTTGCCCGCGAAAGACGAACGACAATTCGTCGACCGCCTGCTCCAAAATCACGGCTTTGGCCTTGGCATCGGTCTCGCTGAGATTCCACAACAGCAGCGCAAATTCGTCGCCGCCGAGACGGCCGACCATGTCGGAGGCGCGGATTTGCCGCGTCAGCGTGGCGGCGATCGCCTTCAGCACCTCGTCGCCCGCGCCATGGCCGAACGAATCGTTGATCGGCTTCAGCCGGTCGACGTCGAGCACGATCAGCGCGCCGCTGGCGCGATAGCGCTTCATATAGGCGATGGCTCGGTTGAGCTCGCGCTCGAAACCGCGCCGGTTCGGAATGTCGAGCAGGAAGTCGGTGTCGGCGGCGGCTTCGAGTTCCGCGATGCACCGCAGCGCCCCTCTCAGCTTGGTCCGCAGGGCGCGGATGGCCGCCTTGTTGATGTCCGTGGCGCCGTCATCTGCGAGCGCGCGGCGACGTGCCGGCACGGCACGCTTTGGGACAGCTTTGGCTCGGCTCCCGCTGGTTTTCCGGCCCTTTTTGGCCTTCGCAGCTGTCGCCCTTGTTGGTTTCTTCATGGGCATCCTGCTCAATGAAGGCTTGCGGGGATTCACCAAGACAGGATAGTGCATTCCCTTCTCCTTGCCACCGCCTTGCGATCCGCCGGCCGGAACCGTTAATCTGGCCTATGTTTCTGTTTTCCCGAGCACAATTGACGACATGACCGCGCCGATCGCCATCATCATGGGAAGCCAGTCGGACTGGGAGACCATGCGGCATGCCGCCGACACGCTTGCAGCTCTCGGCGTCGCCTGTGAGAGCCGCATCGTCTCGGCCCACCGGACCCCGGACCGGCTGTTTACCTTCGCCAAGGGCGCCAAGGCCGCCGGTTTCAAGGTCGTTATTGCCGGCGCGGGCGGCGCTGCGCATCTGCCCGGCATGGCCGCGGCTCTGACGGAACTGCCGGTGTTCGGCGTCCCGATCGAATCCAGGACGCTCAAGGGCATTGATTCGCTCTATTCGATTGTCCAGATGCCCGCCGGCATCCCGGTCGGTACCCTGGCGATCGGCAAGGCCGGTGCGATCAACGCGGCGCTGCTTGCGGCAGCCGTGCTGGCGCTGTCCGATCCGGCCCTGTCCGACCGCCTCGCCGCCTGGCGCAAGGCGCAGACCGAGGCGATCGCCGAGCGCCCGGAGGACAAGGCGTGACTGACTCAAGGCAGGTGAAGCTGAAGCCCGGCGACACCATCGGAATCCTCGGCGGCGGGCAACTGGGCCGGATGCTGGCGATGGCGGCGGCCCGACTCGGCCTGCGCTGCCAGGTGTTCTCGCCCGATCCGGATTCGCCGGCCTTCGATGTCGTGCTGAACGCGACCTGCGCGGAATACGCAGATGTCGAGGCATTGGAGCTGTTCGCCAACGACGTCGACGTCATCACCTACGAATTCGAGAACGTGCCGGCGGCAGCCGCCATGGTGCTGGACGCGCGCCGCCCGGTGCTGCCCAACCGCAAGATCCTCGAGACCACGCAGGACCGGCTCGCCGAAAAGGATTTTGTGACGCGGCTCGGGATCGGCACCGCCGCTTATGCCGACGTCACCTCAGTCGCATCGTTGCGCGAGGCGATCGCAAGGATTGGCCTTCCGGCGGTGCTGAAAACTCGCCGCTTTGGCTATGACGGCAAAGGCCAGGCCATCATCCGCGAGGGCGACGACATCGCGAAGGTCTGGACCAGCCTCGCCACCAAACTAGCGATCCTGGAAGCCTTCGTGCCGTTCGAGCGCGAGATCTCCGTGATCGCCGCACGCTCGGCCGCGGGCCAGGTCGAGTGTTTCGACGTCACCGAGAACGAGCATCGCGACCACATCCTGAAGATATCCCGTGCGCCCGCGCCGATTTCGAACGTGTTGGCCGAAGAGGCGCGCAGCATCGCCGGCAAGATCGCAACCGCGCTCGACTATGTCGGCGTGCTGGCCGTCGAGATGTTCGTGCTCGCCAACGGCACCGGACCGAAGGTGCTGGTCAACGAAATCGCCCCGCGCGTGCACAATTCCGGTCACTGGACACTCGACGGCGCGTCCGTGTCGCAGTTCGAGCAGCATATCCGCGCCATTGCCGGCTGGCCGCTCGGCAAGCCGGTGCGCCACGGCGAGATCGTCACCATGACCAATCTGATCGGCGACGAGATCAACGATTACGAGACATGGCTGAGCGTGCCGGGCGCGACCGTGCACATCTACGGCAAGGGAGCACCGCGCCCCGGCCGCAAGATGGGCCATGTCACCGAAGTCATGCCTTCGAAAGGCAAGTGACGGGACCGCGGCAAGTGCCGCGATCCCGCTGCTCGATCATGCCGTCTTCACGCCCGCGACGACGCCCGTGGGCTCCTCGCTGAGCCAGCGATAGATCACGCCGCCCAGGGCGCCACCGATCAGGGGCGCGACCCAGAACAGCCAGAGCTGCGCCAGTGCCCAGCCGCCGACGAACAGCGCCGGTCCGGTGCTGCGCGCCGGATTCACCGACGTGTTGGTGACGGGAATGCTGACAAGATGGATCATGACCAGCGCGAGCCCGATCGCGAGCGGGGCAAAGCCCGCAGGCGCGCGGCCATGGGTCGCGCCCATGATGACGAACAGGAACATCATGGTCATCACCACCTCAGTGACGAAGCAGACGACCATGCTGTACTGGCCGGGCGAATGCGCATCATAGCCGTTGGAGGCAAAGCCCTTGGTGACGTCGAAGCCGGGAGCGCCGCTGGCGATCATATAGAGCAATTCGGCGGCGACGATCGCACCGCAGACCTGTGCGATCACGTAAGGCAGGATCTGGCCTGCGGGAAAGCGCCCGCCGGCAGCAAGCCCGACCGTGACGGCCGGATTGAGATGACAGCCGGAGATGTGCCCGATCGCGTAAGCCATGGTGACCACGCTTAAGCCGAACGCCAGGGAGACGCCGACCAGGCCGATCCCGACTTGCGGAAAGCCCGCCGCGATCACCGCGCTACCGCACCCTGCGAATGTGAGCCAGAACGTGCCGATGGCCTCCGCGGCGTATTTTCTCATATCCATGTCGTCCTCCCCTGATTTCCAGAACCTCCGGATCAAGTTCCGGAGAACGGTCCGCCTTTTGGCGCCAAACCACCCAAATTGCGACCATGCAGCGGGTTTTCGCCCCATTTAATGGCGTAACTTGGCCCGAAAAAGCGGTTCGCAGGTGGACATGTCGGGTTTTGTCTGATACATCCGCGCGCTCAAGGTTAAGGGCCGGGCGTTTCGCCATCCCCTTAGACTTACCAGAATTCAAATCCGATCCACTGAAGAGGATGCCGCGTGCAGGTTCTCGTTCGCGATAACAATGTCGACCAAGCTCTCAAGGCGCTGAAGAAGAAGATGCAGCGCGAGGGTATTTTCCGCGAGATGAAGCTGCGCGGCCATTACGAAAAGCCCTCCGAGAAGAAGGCCCGCGAAAAGGCCGAAGCCGTGCGCCGCGCGCGCAAGCTGGCCCGCAAGAAGCTGCAGCGCGAAGGCCTGTTGCCGATGAAGCCGAAGCCGGTGTTCGGCGCCGGCCCTGGCGGTGATCGTGGCGGTCGTGGCGGCCCGGGTGCGGGCGCTGCTGCAGGTCCGCGCGGACCGCGTTGATTTTGCCGAAATCGCAACACTGAGTTTTCGATGACGCGGGCCTTGGGCCCGCGTTATTGTTTTGTAGCGGTGCCTTTTCTGGGACGGGGCACTACAGATGCGGCACCAGCGCGCGAGCGAACCGTAGATGGCCGACCCTTTCCCCGAGCCCGGCTTTCTGCGGCTCCGCCAGATCTGGCGTCAGCCGCTCGCGCTGACCTTGGTGGGAATCGCCCTGTGCGGCTGCTCCTTCGATTTGGGCTCGCTGACGCCCGAGAAGGACAAGCCGCAGGAGGCACCGAAAGCGGCAGCTGCCGCCCCGGATAGCGCAGTCAGCGCTGCCAACATCACTGAAGCCCAGACCCACACGGTCAAAGCCCAGGCGCTAGCGAAATCGGGGGTGACGTCGGCAGCGCTGGACGAGTTCAATCGCGCCGTCGCGCTCGACCCCTACAACGCACAGGCGCTTTACGGCCGCGCTCTGCTCTACCAAAGCAACAACGAGCACGACTTCGCGATCGCCGATTTCGGTGCCGCAAGCGGGCTCAATCCGCAGAAGGCCGAACCGCTGCTCGGCCGCGCGATCAGCTATCTCGCCATCGGCAAGGTCAAGGAGGCCGCGGCCGATCTCGACGAGGCCTCCGAAGTCGACCCACAGAACGCCCAGGTCTGGACGGCGCGGGGGCAGGCCTATGAGCGGCTGGGCGAGAAAACCAAGGCGGCGGCGTCCTACACCAAGGCAGTCTCGCTCCGCCCGCGCGACGAGGCCGCCCGCAGCGGTCTCGCCCGCGTCGGCGGCTGAAAGATTTGGCGCGGGTCAGGCGCGGTCTTAGTCGGGGGTTACGTTCTTCGGCAGGACGGCGTGGAACATCGACTTGACGCCGGACAGCATGTCGTCGGCGACATTGGTCTTGGGCCGCGGCACGGAGCCACCCGCGTCAGCGCGCAGATCGAGCGGCGGCGCGATCACCGGCACCGGGATATCGGCCGGCGGCGTCAGCCGGTTCGGGTCGTCGTTGCCGACCGAGGCCGTGTAAGGCGGGTTCGCAGGCATCTCGACCGACGGCGTTGACACCGTGATCGGCGGCGGTAGCGGTCGCACGAATGGGGGCACAGCAGTCACGAGCCGCGGAGCTTCCTGGGCGCGCGGCGCTTCGGGCGCGCGAGCAGCCTCTTGCGGCGCGACTTCAGCCGGCTTCTCGGCAGATTTGGCCTCGGGGAATTTGCGCAGTCGCTCGATCGCGGCGCGCGCGAGATCGTTGGCGTCGGGGCCCGCAGCCGCCGGGGCGGCCGACGGAGCCGAATTGGCCTCAACCACCGGCACGGTGGCGGGAGCGGTAACGGCCGGGGTGGACGTCGGGATGGACTTGGCGACCGCCTTCTCACGCGCCGAAGGCCGGCCGCGCGGACCGGCGGGAGCGGCCTCGACCGGGGCCACGTCCGCAGCTTTGACGTCGGCAGCCGGCTGATCGACCGACTTCTCGACTGCCGCCTTCTCCGTCACGTTCTTCTCGGAAATGCCCTTGGCCTTGACGCCGGGGATCGGGAGGTTGGCCGTATCGGCAGGCTTGCCGTTCTTGCCGCCGTGGGCAGGCGCCACCAACGCGGCTGGGGTATCAGCCGCCGGCCGGGCGTTGATGTAGTGATTGACGATGTAGGCCCCGATGATCGTGGCGAGCACCGAGGGGAAGATATCCATCGAGATTTTAGCGATGTATTTCAGCATTCCGGCCACTCCCCGCGCGATCTGATGCGGGAACTTTGAGGCATAGTAAGGGATCAACTGCGACGGATCGATGGCAATCGGTAACGTCTGCCCAAGGCTTTAACAAGGCTTCAACGCTCCACCTAAAGCTTCAGCTCGATCTCAAGGAACACGATCTCGGTTGAGGTTTCGTTAAGCACATCATGTCGGACGCCGGCTTTGCGAAAGTAGGACTTTCCGGCCGCAAGCTGCGCCTTGGAACGCTCCCCGCCCGGGGCCACGATCGTCATTTCACCGGCGACGACGGGAACGATCACATAGTCCATGCCATGGGTGTGGTGCCCGGTCGCGCTGCCCGGGGCGAGCCGCCATTCGGTGACCCGGACCTCCTCATTGTCGATCTGAACCTCGGAGCTGGCGGCAAGCATCGGAACCTCGTCTAGGGCACGAACACCATGAACACGTAGACGGCAAATACCACCATATGCACCAGTCCGAACAGCACGTTTGTCCGGCCGGTGCCGAAGGTCAGCATGCTCAGCAAGAATGTCAGGAATAGCAGTGCCGTGTTCGCCGGGTTCAAGCCCAAGACGAGTTGCTGGTTGAGCGCGTAGGTGGCGATCCCCACCGCCGGGATGGTCAGGCCGATGGTCGCAAGCGAGGAGCCGAGCGCCAGATTGATGCTTTTCTGAAGGTCGTTCTTGCGAGCTGCCGCGATCGCGGAAACGCCTTCCGGCATCAGGATCAGAAGCGCGACCAAAAGGCCTGCAAACGCCGGCGGAGCGCCGATCCTGTCGGCGACGGCGTCGACGACCAGCGAGAACTTCTTGGCAAGGAGAACAACGGCCAGCAGCGAGATCAGCAGCAGCGCGATGCTGAGCGCAAGCATTTTGCCCGAGAGGTGCTCCTCTCCACCCCCGCCCTCGCCTTTTCCATGAACGAAGTAATCCTTGTGCAGCACGGTCTGGGTATAGAGAAACACCCCATACAGCACGATCGTGACGACATCGACAAAGCCGAGCTGCAGCGCCGAATAGACCGGGCCCGGCGTCGTCAGAGTGTAGTTGGGCATGATCAATGTGATGGTCGCCAGCGCGATCAGTCCGCTGAGATAGACGTTGGCGCCCGAGACCTGAAAACCCTGCTCGCGGTAGCGCAGGCCGCCGATGAACACGCAGAGACCGACCAGGCCGTTGCAGACGATCATGACGACTGCGAACACGGTGTCGCGTGCGAGCTCCGGCGCCGGCTTGTCGCCCAGCATGATCGTGGTGATCAGCGCGACCTCGATGATGGTGACCGAGAGCGTGAGCAGCAGCGTGCCGAAGGGTTCGCCAATCCGCTCCGCGATCACCTCGGAATGGTGCACGGCCGCGAACACGGTGCCGAACAGGATCACCAGAAGGACGATCGCAAAAGCGCCCCCGCCGACCGACAGGGTAAAGCCATAGCCGGTTACGGTGACGATCAGGAACAGCAGCACCGCCAGCGCGGGGAAGATCCAGGACGACCGCGGCATCGGTCCGTGTGCGCTCATGCGGGCGATTCCTTGCTTTGACACAACGATTATGCGCGAGAAGATCGGGCCCGTCAGCCCTCAGCCGCCATTTATGAATTGCCGCGCTGTCTCGAGGGCGCCAAAGTTATCGAGATTTTCGTGTCCCCCGCCCGGAAACCGCACCATCTGCTTGGGGTCGCGGGCCAGCGCAAACAATCGCTCGCCGAATGCGATGGGAATCGCCTGATCATCGGTCCCGTGCATGATCAGAAGCGGGACCGCAACGCGTGCGACGCGCTCGTCGGAGTGAAACAGATCGCGCATCAGGAGACGAACTGGGATGAAGCGAAACAGCGACGCTGCGACGTCGACCGTCGACGTGTAGGGCGCTTCCAGAATCAATTTGCCGACCGGATGCTCGGGTGCGATTGCGACCGCGACACCGGTCCCGAGCGAGAAGCCCCAGGCCACGATCCGCGCTGCGTCATAGCGCTCCGTCGCAAAGGCGTAGGCGGCCACGCCGTCCCGCAGCAGACCCTGCTCGCTCGGCGCACCGCTCGAGCCGGCATAGCCGCGATAGGACAGCGCCACCAGTCCGGTGCCGTCGGCAATGATGCCCTTGAAGCGGTTGACGCGCCCGGCGAGAAAATCGCCATTGCCTGCAAAGAACAGCACCACGGGACGGCCGGGCTTCGGCGGCACATGCCAGACGATGACCTTCTCGCCGTCCGACGTGCTAAGGACGTGCTCCTCAGCCTCCGGAAATCCCGCGGCGGCGGGCGCAGTGCGATCAGTGGTCGGGATCGGAAACAGCATATCGCGCTGCTTCACGTAGAGCACGACGAGCACCGCGAAATAGCCGGCGGCAATGAGGATGGCGATCCATTTCAGGATTGTCATCGCCGCGCCGGTTCTCCGGCGCTACATCGCCTTGACGATGCTCTCTGTTACCTTCTTGGCGTCGCCGAGCAGCATCATGGTGTTGTCGCGATAGAACAGCGGATTGTCGATGCCGGCATAGCCGGAGGCGAGCGAGCGCTTGATGAACATCACCGTGCCGGCCTTCCAGACCTGGAGCACCGGCATGCCGTAGATCGGCGAGGTCTTGTCCTCTTCGGCGGCCGGGTTGGTGACGTCGTTGGCGCCGATCACGAAGGCGATGTCGGCTTGCGCGAATTCGGAGTTGATGTCCTCGAGCTCGAACACCTCGTCATAGGGCACGTTGGCTTCGGCCAGGAGCACGTTCATGTGGCCGGGCATGCGGCCCGCGACGGGGTGGATCGCGTACTTCACCTCGACGCCTTCCTTCTTCAGGATGTCGCCCATCTCGCGCAGCGCATGCTGGGCCTGCGCCACCGCCATGCCGTAACCAGGCACGATGATGACCTTGGAGGCGTTCTTCATGATGAAGGCGGCGTCGTCCGCCGAGCCGAGCTTGGCCGGCTTCTGCTCACCGCCTGCTCCGCCGCCGGCTGCTGCGGTCTCGCCGCCGAAGCCGCCCAGGATGACCGAGATGAAGGAGCGGTTCATCGCGTGGCACATGATGTAGGACAGGATCGCGCCGGAGGAGCCGACCAGCGCGCCGGTGATGATCAATGCGGAGTTGCCGAGCGTGAAGCCGATGCCGGCTGCGGCCCAGCCCGAATAGGAGTTCAGCATCGAGATCACGACCGGCATGTCGGCGCCGCCGATCGGGATGATCATGAGCACGCCGAGTGCCAGCGCAAGGATCACGATCAGCCAGAAGTCGAGCGCGCTGCCGGACAGGACGAGCCCGACGATGAAGAACACCAGCGCGGCGGCGAGCGCGATGTTGATGATGTGGCGGAATGGCAGGATGATCGGCGCGCCGCTCATGCGGGCAGACAGCTTCAGGAACGCGATCACCGAGCCGGTGAAGGTCAGCGCGCCAATGGCGACGCCGAGCGACATCTCGACCAGGCTCTGCGCATGGATGTTGCCGGGCGTGCCGATGTCGAACGCCTCGGGCGCGTAGAACGCCCCCGCGGCGACCAGCACCGCGGCCATGCCGACCAGCGAGTGGAAGGCGGCGACCAGTTCCGGCATCGAGGTCATCGGCACGCGGCGGGCGATCACCGCGCCGATCGAGCCGCCGATGGCGATGCCCAGGATCACGAGGATCCAAGCGAGGCCGTCCGCCGGCGGATGGCTCGCCAGCGTGGTCGCGACGGCGATTCCCATGCCGATCATGCCGAAGAAATTGCCCTGCCGCGATGAGGCGGGGCTGGACAGCCCGCGCAGCGACAGGATGAACAGCACACCCGCCACGAGATACAGAACTGCAGCCAGATTGGCGTTCATCTCAGGTCCCCTTTGTCTTCGTCACCCCGAGGTGCACGCCGCTCACTTCGCCTTCTTCTTGTACATCGCCAGCATGCGCTGGGTGACAAGGAAGCCCCCGAAAATGTTCACGCAAGCAAAGATCAGCGCGATGAAGCCGAAGCCGCGCGCCCACCCCGAGCCGCTCGAGATCATGCCGACGCCGACCGCAAGCAGCGCGCCGACCACGATCACCGAGGAGATCGCGTTGGTCACGCTCATCAGCGGCGTATGCAGCGCCGGCGTGACCGACCACACCACGAAATAGCCGACGAAGACGGCGAGGACGAAGATCGACAGCCGGAAGACGAAGGGGTCGACGACCTGTGCAATGTGCTCCATGGCGGCTCTCCTAAGCTTTCGGCTGGAAGTTCGGGTGAATCACGGCGCCGTCTTTGGTCAGCGCGGTGGCCTTGACCAGTTCGTCGTCCCAGTTCACCGCCAGCGACTTGTTGGCCTTGTCGACCATGGTCTCGATGAAATTGAACAGGTTGCGCGCGTAGAGACTGGATGCGGATGCCGCGACGCGGCCGGCGACGTTGGTGTAGCCGACGATCTTGATGCCATCGACGTCGGCGACCTCGCCCGGCTTTGCGCCCTCGACGTTGCCGCCGCGCTCGACGGCCAGATCGACCAGCACCGAACCGGGCTTCATCGACTTGACCATCTCGGCCGAAACCAGCTTCGGCGCGGGCCGGCCCGGGATCAGCGCCGTCGTGATCACGATGTCCTGCTTCTTGATGTGCTCGGCGGTGAGCGCGGCCTGCTTGGCCTGATACTCCTTGGACATTTCCTTGGCGTAGCCGCCGGCGGTCTGCGCGTTCTTGAACTCCTCGTCCTCGACGGCCAGGAATTTGGCGCCAAGCGATTCCACCTGCTCCTTGGTGGCGGGCCGGACGTCGGTGGCGGTGACGACGGCGCCGAGACGCCGCGCGGTCGCGATCGCCTGCAACCCTGCCACACCGACGCCCATCACGAAGACCTTGGCGGCCGGAATGGTGCCGGCGGCGGTCATCATCATCGGGAAGGCGCGGCCGAAAGCTTCGGCGCCCTCGATCACGGCGCGGTAGCCGGCGAGGTTCGCCTGCGACGATAGCACGTCCATCACCTGCGCGCGGGTGATGCGCGGCATCAATTCCATCGCGAAGGCGGAGATGCCGGCATCGGCCATCGTCTTCAGCGCGGCCTCGTTGCCGTAGGGATCCATGATGGCGATGACGAGCGCACCGCGCTTGTACTGCGCGAGCTCGGACGCCTCCGGGCGCTTCACCTTGATGATGATGTCGGCGTCCTTCAGCGCGTCCGCGCTGACGCTGGCTCCGACCGCCGTGAATTCGGAATCGGGCAGGCCCGACTTGAGACCGGCGCCGGGCTCGATCGCGATCTCGGCGCCGAGCGCCTTGAACTTCTTCACCGTATCAGGCGAAGCGGCGACCCGCGGCTCCGACGGGTCGATTTCCTTGGCAACGGCGATCTTCATAGGCCCTCCGGCGACGCGGGGAAAAGCGCGCACGCGAACTTAGCGTTACTCCCGCAACGTTGGATACCGGTTTTCGAACCGGCTTGAATGCAGATTTTTTGAGCACCGACGACAATGGCGGTGCAAAAGACGATAGATCAGGTCAGGAAGATCGCCATCAGGATCACGATAAGCGCGACCGAAGCCGTGCCGTACTTCACGAGCTTGATGAAGCCCTCATAGGTCTGCTCGTGGGCAACGTAGTCGTTGCCGTCGGCGGTGGTGTAGGCCACGTCGCTATGGTCAGCCATGGATGTCCCCAGTCGAAAGTCGAATTTCACGGTTGGGATACCGCAAAGTTTCGGGCAGGGCAACGGCACGGAGGCGCGGTTTTCCCGCAAATCGGCTCATTTGGAATCCAGATTGTCGCGGATCCAGCGGCCGAGGCTCTGCTCGCTGACTTCACCGGCGGCAAGCGAGAGGATGATGGTTGTCGCTTCCGCAGGATCGGGACCGAAGGCCACGCCGTTCTTGTGCAGAAAGACCATCATCGCCATGAAAGCGATGCGCTTGTTTCCGTCGACAAAGGCACGATTTTTCGCGAGCCCGAATGCATAGGCTGCGGCGAGTTCATCGAGCGACGCCTGCTGATAACGCCATTTGTTGATCGGCCTCTCCAACGCCGAGCGCAACATGCCTTCGTCGCGCAGTCCCGGCGCACCGCCGAAACGGCGGAGTTGTCGGCTGTGAATGGCGATCGCCTGCTCGTAGGTGATCCAGTGCGGCTCCTCAGGCTCACTCATGCGCGCATGCCGATTATTTTGCGAGCGCGGCGAGCGTGTCGCGATACTTCTCCATCACCTCATCGGCGATTTCCATCGTCCGCTCGAAGTCAGGATCGTAGGGCAGCGCCTGGAAACCGCCTCCAGGCAATTCCACGACATGCAATTGCTGCCCACGCTTGAGATCGAGCCGCTGCATCAACTCGCGAGGCAGCAACAGACCATCCGAATTGCCGATCTTCTTGATTTCGATCTTCATGGCACGTCCCGCAAAACTAACGTTATACATTTGTATAACACCTTAAAGAGGGGCGTTCAACAGATGTTTTACGTCTTTTGGACCCCCGCAGCCCTACCCCATATCAAGCGCCGCGACTGCGCTGGTGGCCGGCGGCGGCTCCTCGACCGGCAGCCCCAGCGCGCGGCGGACCGCCCGGATCGAGTCCACCTTACGGTCGCAGAAGCTTCGCCTTGCGCAGCGCTCGCCCGGGACATTGACGACGAGCGCGTCGGCGCCGGCCTCCTCGTTGAGGAAGCCATGCGTCATGTGGAAGCCGAGCGCGCGGTAGACCTCGAACTGTTCCTCGGAGAAGAACTGGTCGCCCGTGGTCTCGTGCGGGAACGTGTCGTTGCGGCGTGCGTAGTCGCGGATGTAGTCGTTCTCGTCCCCGCTCAGCGACGATTTGATGTAGACGAGATACCCCGTCTCGCCGCCGCCATAGTCGATGGTGCCGACCGCAACGTGCGGTCCAAGCGACGCGCGCGGCGGCGGATCCGACGGCTTGCCGGCGTTGCACTTCATCCACTCCCGCGTCGCGTCGCGGATCGGCGTCCACGGCAGGTCGATGATGATCCCGAGATCGATGCGTGCGTATCGTTGCAGGGTCACCAGCGCGGTGAAGTTCATCGGCGCGTCGGCCTCGGCATCGACCGCGATGATCACCCTGCAGCGCCGGCGCAGCAATTCGTAGACGCCCAGATTCTCGATGTGACCGCCATCGGTGAGATAGACTGCGTCGGCGTTCTCATAGAGGCGGCCCGAGATTTCCGACCACAGGAACAGCGGCGTCGAGTGGTGCTGCGGCTTGCTGCTCGACGAGACGTAGCGCGGATTCTTCAGCCAGTAACCGAGGCGCACATTGAGCAAGGCCAGCGTCGGCGTGAGCGGCCTGATCGAGCCTGATCCCATGTTCGAGGACGCCGCAGCGCCGGAGATCGCCATGACCGTCGCAAGGTCGAGACCCGGGAATGCCGCGGTGTCGGCATAGCCGGTGGCCTCGCTGCCGACATGCAAAGGCGAGAACATGAAGAAGTCGGCGTTTCGGCCGCGCCGATTGGCGAAATCCGATCCTTGAATGTTCAGTGCGGCATTCACGATGGGATAGGGCGAGGCCAAAAGCCGGTCAGGCGATTTCACGCCCGCTATCGCCTGCCCGGCAGGAGCCGTGTCGGCGGGATAGACCGTCGGGTAAAGCAGCTCGCTCAGCTTCTCCTCGTCGAGCGGCAGAAAATCCCGTCCCTGATCCAGGCTGGGCTCGTTGGGCGCCGGTTCGCCATCGGCGTAGAATCTCGGATTGAACAGGAACGCCTTGCTCAGGCGATCGCGGTAGAGACGGTGCAGCGAGTTGGCGTTCGGCCCGAGGATCCAGGACAGTCCAAACAAGATCACGGCCGCGACGAGGTAGAGACGCGCCATCGCCCAATTGACGTTGTTGCCGAACTCGTACTTCGACCATTTGTACTCGGCCGGTTTGCACCAGCAGCCGATCGCGTACAACCATTGGGGAACGTGGGACACCGCATTGACGGTTTTGGCGATGCCGGGTTTGGCTTCGTCCTTGCTGTTGATGTTCGCCGAAAGCGTTCGAGCCTCGCTGTCGAATTGAACGTTGCCGGTGACACTTGTTGCAGCCTTCGCCGCCATCGGCTGCACGGCCTTGTCGCCCCACTCCTCCGCCATCGCGTATTGACGGTCCTTGGCGATCAGCACCTTGTCGTTGGCGATGCCCCAGTAGCAGAGATAGAGGTACCCGATCCAGATCAGCAGCGGCAAAGCCAGGCCGGCGATCCACACGGCCGCTCTCGCCACATAGGCAAGGATGCGCGACGACAGGTCCGATGCTCCCGCGCCCTTCAGCAATTCGGCGAATTGCTGCCTGAACACCGTGACCGCCGCGGCAACGGGCGCTGCGACGGCAGCCAGCGACTGTATCCATTTGACCGCCACTCCTGTGACGATGCCGCCCGACTGCGCCGCGCTGGCCTCGGCGACGTCGAACATCTGGGCGATCATGAAGGGCTGGAACTCAAAGAAGCAGATCACGGCGAGCAGCACGAGATATGTGGCGCCGGCGGTCGGTGGATAGCCGCGGAATTCACCTCTGGTGCTGGGCATCACCGATCGGAGCAACGCCCAGGCAAAAAACACCAGCAGACCGAACAGCGCCGCGGCCAGTGTGAGCGCAAAATGCTCGACGTTCAAATGGCGTGCGATCGTGCACACGAACCCCATCGCCAATGCGAGCCCTGCCACATAGGAAAAGAAATCACGGCGCTCGACCTTGAAGATGCGGCGGTAGACGAGGCCGATCAGCACCGCGGCAGCAGCGATGGCGACGCCAAGGAGGATGAAAGCAAGTTCAACTCCAAGCTTGGCGAACCACCCGAGCGCCTGCCCGTCATCGACTCTGAACCCGAACAGATTCGCCACGTACAGCGAGGATCGGGCGGCGTTGGAAACGATCGTGATGGCCGCGACGACGAGCACTGCCGGAAGCGTCAGACTGAGATTGGCGACCAGGCCGCGCACCACGATCGCAATTCCGGTGAGGAGATCGCGCGCTCCCGCGGGGATGAGATAGTTCGAATAGTTGCGGATGTGGCCGACCGCGGGGGTGTCGCTGATTTCATTGGCAAGCCCTCCTCCAGAGCCGCCAAAGACGAATGCACGCGCCCTCGTCATCGTGGCCGTGAGCGAACAGCCGATGTAACCGCCGCCCGAAACCGTCGACAAATAATCGACCCGCTTGATCAGATCGTGATGATTGAGTGCCTGCAACACGCCGAGGCAAATGGCGGAGGACCGGATGCCGCCGCCCGAAAGCGCAAGCCCAACGGTCTCGATCGGCTTGTCGTCGTCGACATAATTTACGGCTGCAAGGCCTTCGGCGCGACGACGGGTGTTGATCGCGTCAAGCTCCTGCAGGAGCATGTCACGGTGCTGCTGGCCCCAGGATCCCTGCTCTTCGACGGCCCGTTTCGTATCCGGTTGCTGGAGGTGAGGTCCAATACCGACCATATCCGTCTCCCTGCCAGGGAACTCAGACAATCGACAATCAAAAATTGCATTCTTAACGATAGAGTACCGTACACGGTTAGTCTTGCGACCCGCGTGAACGTTCAATCCCGTCGCTTCGAAAAAATCAGCGAGCCGGGAGGTGAGGCGACGTCAGCGCCGCCTCAACCCATCGCCTCCAGTTCGTCGATCATGCCGGCGATGACCGACAGGCCGCCGTCCCAGAATTTCGGGTCCTTGGCGTCCAGCCCGAATGGGCGCAGCAGCTCGGAATAATGCTTGGTGCCGCCGGCCGCGAGCATGTCGAGATAGCGCTCGGCAAAGCCCTCGGCCGCGTTCTCGTAAACGGCATAGAGCGAGTTCACAAGACAATCGCCGAAGGCATAGGCGTAGACATAGAACGGCGAGTGGATGAAATGCGGGATGTACATCCAGTAGTTCTCGTAGCCCGGCTTGATCTCGATCGCCGGACCCAGGCTCTCGTTTTGCACCGAGAGCCAGATCTCGCCGAGCCGCGCCGCGGTGAGCTCGCCATTCTTGCGCTCGGTGTGAACCGCGCGCTCGAACGAATAGAACGCGATCTGCCGCACCACGGTGTTGATCATGTCCTCGACCTTGCCGGCGAGCAGCGCCTGGCGCTGCTTTGCGCTCTTGGTCTGCGCCAGCAGCCGCCTGAAGGTCAGCATCTCGCCGAACACGCTTGCGGTCTCGGCCAGGGTCAGCGGCGTCGGCGCCATCAGCGCGCCGTTCTTCGCCGCCAGCACCTGATGCACGCCATGGCCGAGCTCATGGGCAAGGGTCATCACATCGCGCGGCTTGCCCTGGTAGTTCATGAGCACGTAAGGATGCGCCGACGGCGTGGTCGGATGCGAGAACGCGCCCGGCGCCTTGCCGGGACGCACCGGTGCGTCGATCCAGCGATCGGCGAAGAAACGCTCGGCGATGTCGGCCATGTCAGGCGAGAAACCGCGATAGGCAGACAGCACCATGTTGCGCGCCTCGGGCCAGGCAATGGTGTCGGTCGCGGCAAAGGGCAGCGGCGCATTGCGGTCCCAATAAGCCAGCCGCTTCTTCTTGAACCAACGCGCCTTCAGCCCGTAATAGCGATGCGACAGTTTCGGATAGGCCGCGCGTACGGAGGCGACCAGCGCGTCCACCACCTCGCGCTCGACGCGGTTGTTCAGATGCCGGGAATCCGCGACATCCTTGAAGCCGCGCCAGCGATCGGAGATATCCTTGTCCTTGGCGAGGGTGTTGGTGATCAGCGCGAAGGTGCGCTCATTGGCCTTGAAGGTCTTCGCCAGCGCGTCCGCCGCGGCCTTGCGCTTGGCCCCGTCGCGGTCCTGCAGGAAATTGAGCGTCGGCTCGATCGCGAGCTTCTTGGATCCGACCTTGAAGCGAAGACCCGAGATGGTCTGATCGAACAGCCTGTTCCAGGCGGAATATCCGGTTTGCGCCTTCTCCAGGAAGATCTGCTCGAGCTTGTCATCGAGCTGGTACGGCTTCTCCTTGCGCAGATCCTCGATCCAGGGACGGTAATGCGCAAGCTCGGGCGCCTGCATCGCGCGGGTCAAAATATCGTCATCGACGCGATTGAGCTCGAGCGCGAAGAACAGCAGATGCGTCGACGCGGCGGTGAGCCGCTCGGACACATCGCCGTAAAACTTTGAAATCTTGGGGTCAACGCTATCGCCGGCGTGGATGAGGCCGGCGTAGGAGCCGAGACGCCCGGCGAGATCGTCGATCGCCTCATAGCGTCGCACGGCTTCCGCCAGCCATTTTCCGCCATGTTCGTTTGCTGTGCCTGTTGCGAGCTTGCCTTTGTAGTCCGTCTCGAACGCGACGCAATCGGCGTCCATGGTTTCGAGATCGCGCGCCACTTCCGGCGCATCGATCCCTGAATAGAGATCGGCGAGGTTCCACTCCGGAAGCTTGCCGGTTTTGCTCGCAGGCTTGCTGGAGGGTTTTGCCTTGGTGGCTGCTTTTTTGGTGTTCGGCTTGCGAAGAGCGGAGGGGCGCGAAGTCATCGTGTTGGAAACCTGTGTTCAACGAGCGCAATGGCGGGGATCGCAATGGCTGGGGTCGGCAAGGTTTAAGAGTGCGTTAAGCGGCTTCGGCCAGAGTGCCCCGATTCGAGACAGATAGTAGTAGCGTGCGGGGAACACCATGGCTGCCAGTATTTTGATTGCCGATGACGACGCCGTGGCACGCCGCCTGGTCGAGAACATGGTGCAGAAATGCGGCTATGAGACGATCGTCGTGGAATCCGGCGACGCCGCGCTTGCCGTACTCACCGCCCCCGACGCACCGGCCATCGACGCCGTGGTGCTCGATCTCGTGATGCCCGGCCTCGACGGCATGGGCGTTCTGACGAAAATCCGCGAAGCCGGGCTGAATGTGCCCGTGATCGTACAGACCGCCCATGGCGGCATCGACAACGTGATCTCGGCGATGCGCGCTGGCGCTGCCGACTTCGTGGTCAAGCCGGTCGGCGTGGAGCGGCTCCAGGTCAGCTTGCGCAACGCGCTCAACGCCTCCGCATTGAAGGGCGAATTGCAGCGCATCCGCCACAGCCGCGAGGGCCGGCTGAGCTTCGCCGACATCATCACGCGCGCCGAGGCGATGGCGCCGGTCATGCGCGCGGCGCAGAAGGCGGCGAGCTCCTCAATCCCCGTGCTGATCGAAGGCGAGTCCGGCGTCGGCAAGGAGATGTTCGCACGCGCCATCCACGGCAGCAGCGAGCGCAAGGCAAAGCCCTTCGTCGCGGTCAATTGCGGCGCGATCCCGGACAATCTCGTCGAGTCCATTCTGTTCGGCCATGAGAAGGGCGCCTTCACCGGCGCGACCGAGCGGCATGCGGGCAAGTTCGTCGAGGCCCATGGCGGCACGCTGTTCCTGGACGAGGTCAGCGAGCTGCCGCTGGCCGCGCAGGTCAAGCTGTTGCGCGCGCTCCAGGAGGGCGCGGTGGAGGCGGTCGGCGGCCGCAAGCCGGTGAAGGTCGATGTCCGCATCATCTCCGCGACCAACCGCAAGCTTCTGGACCGGGTGAAACAGGGGCATTTCCGTGAAGACCTGTTCTATCGGCTGCATGTGCTGCCGCTGACGATCCCCTCGCTCAGGGCCCGGCGCGAGGACATCCCACATCTGCTGCGGCATTTCCTGGCGCGCTTTGCCGCCGAGGAGAACCGCGCGATCACCGGCATCAGCGGCGAGGCCGTGGCGCACCTTGCGGAGCTCGATTGGCCCGGCAATATCCGCCAGCTCGAAAACGCGGTCTACCGCGCCGTGGTCATGAGCGAAGGCGACCAGCTCGGTCTCGAGGACTTCCCGCTGCTGGCCTCGCATCCCCATTCCGCGACCGACATTCCGACCGCGCCGCTGATGATCGAGCCGATCGGGGCGCCTGCCCTGATCTCGGGTAATGAAATACCCATCGCGCCACTTCCCTCCTCGGGAAGCCTCGCCCTGCTGACCTCGACCGGCGATGTCCGTCCGCTCGAGGAGATGGAGAACGAAATCATCCGTTTCGCAATCTCGCATTACCGCGGGCAGATGTCCGAGGTCGCCCGCCGCCTCAAAATCGGCCGGTCCACGCTCTATCGCAAACTCGACGAGGCGGGCGTGCACGGCCATGGCGGGAAAAGCGGCGAAGAGACGCACTGAACCGCACTGTGAATGGCGGTTTGCGTAAGCGTGCGATGTGGTCTTAAGCCGTTCGGATGACGGAAGAATCCGAGCCGTTCAGGAACCGTGACTTGGAAGTGACAGCGAGGGGGAAAAGCGCGTAACAGAGGCGCACAATCGATTGCAAAGCGGCTGTCTTGAAGTCAGTTTGTCGTGAGTTGTCCCGGGTAGCGCTGGCTGCAGAAACGGGGTCTGTATATCGTCTGCGTAAGAATCGTTGCGTGCAGGCGTGCAACTTCCGAGAGGCCGGCGCGGTCAGCCGAAGCTCACAAGACGATAACGAAGCTGTTCCAAAAAGCTGTTCCAAGCGGGGCAGTTCACCCGAGGGGTGCGACACGATGCGAGACTGTTTGAATCACCGTCGAGGCTTTGACCGCGTTTTGATGACGGTCGCGGCGACCTTCCTCACGGTATCGGCCGGCTCGGCGCTGGCGCAGGATCAGGCGCGCAGCAGCGCCGCCGAGCTCGCGATCGAAGCCGCGATCCCGCGCCCGGAGCCCGCGAACGTTCCGCCCCCGACCGCCTCCGACATCAAGCTCGACACCACCTCCACGGTACAGGACGCCCCGAAGGACGTGGCCAAGGAGCCGGTCAAGGCCGAAGCTGCCCCGGCCCCCGAAAAGGTCGAGACCAAGCCTTCCGACGTCGCCACCACGCCCGCCGCCGACGTGCCGAGGAGCGAGACGGCCAAGACGGAGCCCGCGAACAGCGAGCCGGCCAAATCTGAATCGACCAAGGCAGACACAGCGACCGCGACACCGGCCGCTCCCGCGGCACCCGTCGCTGCGGCTCCGGCCGCCGAGCCGGTGAAGGCCGCGAGCAACGTCCCCGCCGCCGACCAGCCGGTCGCCGACAAGCTCAAGGACATGATCGGGGCCAAGACCTCGCGCTATTTCGACCGCAAGAACGAGCGCGCCGCCGTCGAGAAGTTCTACGGTGCCCGTGACTACGCGCCGGTCTGGACCCAGGGCGGCAGCCTCTCCGCCGCGGCCAAGGGCGTCATCGCACGGCTGAAGGATGCAGCCTCCGACGGCCTCAATCCCGCCGACTATCCGGTCCCGGACTTCGCCGCAGCCACCAGCCCCGACGCGCTTGCCGAGGCCGAGCTGAAACTGACCGCCAGCATGTTCGACTATGCGCGCCAGGCGCAGAGCGGCCGCATGCACTGGTCGCAGGTCAGCGCCGACATCCTCTATCCCGAGCATCCAGTCGATCCGAACGAAGTGCTCGCCAAGGTCACGACCGCGGCTGACGCGTCCGCGGCGCTCGACAGCTACAACCCGCCGCAGAAGCTCTACAAGGAGCTGAAGGCCAAGCTCGCGCAGCTCCGCGGCCAGGGCGAAGGCCCGGTCGTCGAGATCACCGACGGCCCGGCGCTGAGATACACGCCGGCCCGCGGCAAGAAGCAGGCTGAAATCGTCGTCGAGGATCCGCGGGTGCCGCAGCTCCGCGCCAAGCTCGGCATCACCGAGAACGCCAACGACGACCACTATGACGCCACCGTCGCCGAAGCCGTGCGAAAATTCCAGGACGGCGCCGAGATCAAGGTGACTGGTGTGCTCGACGCAGCGACCGTGAAGGCGCTGAACAGCCCGAAACGCGACAAGCAGATCGACACCGTGCTGGTGAACATGGAGCGCTGGCGCTGGCTGCCGCGCGACCTCGGCGTGCCCTCGCTCGGCGATGCCTATGTCATCCTCAACATTCCCGACTACACGCTGAAGGTGATGCAGCGCGGCCAGCAGGTCTGGACCACGCGCGTCGTCACCGGCAAGCCGGGCCAGCACGCAACGCCGCTGCTGACCGAGACAATGAAGTACATCACGGTCAACCCGACCTGGAACGTTCCGCCGTCGATCGTCTATGGCGAATATCTTCCGGCGCTGCAGCAGGACCCGACCGTGCTCCAGCGCATGGGCCTCAAGCTCGAGCAGAACCGCGACGGCTCCGTGCACATCTCGCAGCCGCCCGGCGAAGCCAACGCGCTCGGCCGCATCCGCTTCAACTTCCCGAACAAGTTCCTGGTCTATCAGCACGACACGCCGGACAAGAACCTGTTCGCCAGGGACGAACGCGCCTTCAGCCATGGCTGCATGCGCGTTCAATATCCGGATCAGTACGCCTCGGTGCTGCTCAACATCACCATGCCGAACGAGAAGTACACGCCGGAGCGCATCCGCAGCATGTACGGGTCAGGTGAGATCGACCTGAAATTCCCGACGCCAATCCCGGTCAACATCACCTACCAGACCGCCTTCGTGGACGACGGCGGCAAGCTGCAATTCCGCAAGGACGTCTATGGTCGCGACGCGACCATGATCAACATCCTGAGGAACGGCCGCGGCAAGGACCTCGAAAGCGTCGTGGCGCATTCGCAGCCGAGCTATTCGCGGCCGCCGACGACGCTGCCGAACGGCGTGGCCTTCGCCAACAATGGCGGCGGCTTCGGCTCGTCCGGCCCGAACTTCTTCGAGCGGCTGTTCGGGGCTCCCACCCCGCCCCCCGCTCCGATCGGCCGCCGGCCTCAGCGGGTGTTCACCCGCTGAGCTGGCCTCAGCGCCGCGCTTCCTGAAATTCGGCAATAAAATCAGCGACCTCATCCCCTGGATGGGGTCGCTTAACGTTAACCATTCTCCACCCGCGCGCGGGCAGCGGGCGTTTTTTCGCCACACTCAACCGATTAGGTTCGTATTCTGACTTGGTTTGGGGGCGGGAAGGTAAACCTCCAATTAACCTTCTCGTTTTAACAAAGCGTTCATCCTCTTTCGCGCGCTAGCGGGGTTGGCGGGAGAGTCCATTAGAACGCTCGTCGACTGGGTGGGCTCATACGTGCTGGCTGGTTTCGCACGCCAATTCGCTGCGTTGTCGTTGTCCCATGCGGGAGTGAAGGTCGGATCTCGGATCGGCCTCGCCTCGGTGGTGCTGCTTGCGGCTGCCGGTTCGGTTCATAACGCCGCCGCGCTGAACGAAACCAAGACGCTCTCGTTTCACCACACCCATTCCGGCGAAGACCTCACCGTCACCTTCAAGCGCGACGGCCGCTATGACGAAGCGGCGCTGAAGACGCTCAATCACTTCCTGCGCGATTGGCGCACCCAGGACGAGACGGTGATGGACCGTCACCTGTTCGACATTCTCTGGGAGGTCTATCGCGACGTCGACGGCAAACAGCCGATCCAGATCATCTCCTCCTACCGCTCCCCCGCCACCAACGCCATGCTCCGCCGCCGCTCCTCGGGCGTGGCGCGCTTCAGCCAGCACATGCTGGGACATGCGATGGACTTCTACATTCCGAACGTGCCGCTGGAGCAGATCCGCTTCGCCGGCCTGCGCCTGCAGCGCGGCGGCGTCGGCTTCTACCCGACCTCCGGCTCGCCGTTCGTGCATCTGGACACCGGCAGCATCCGTCATTGGCCGCGCATGACGCATGACCAGCTCGCCCGCGTATTCCCCGACGGCCGCACGGTCCATGTCCCGAGCGACGGCACGCCGCTGAAGAATTATGAGCTCGCCAGGGCCGACATCGAACGGCGCGGCGATGGCGAGGATGCCGCCACCGTCGGCAAGCCGAGCTTCCTTGCCGCCTTGTTCAAGGGCAAGTCGGTCCCCGCCACGGGCAGCGACGAGGATGACGAGGGCGCGCCCGCCGCAGCCGAAAAGCCGGCGGCGCCCGTCGCGGCCGCCGCAAAACCCGCCGATCCGGTGCCGACGCCGCGCGCCAAGCCGCAGATTGCCGCCGCGATCCAGCTCGCATCGGCCGACATGCAGGTCGTTGCGCCGCTCAGGCCGAAGCCCGCGCCCGTGGCTGACAAGCCGGCTGCCAACAAGCTGGAGACCCCGGCGGACATCATCAATGCCCGCGGCTTCTGGGATATTCCGGCCACACCGCAGCAAGCGACGCCGGCCCAGGTGGCAGCGCTGAGGGCACGCCAGGCACTCGCAGCCGCCACCGATCCGCAGCCGACCGCGAGCGTCTCCAGCGCGGCCTACCAGGCCTTGGCCTACGCGCCGGCTTCCGCCTCTTCGGTCGACCGTGCCAATGTCGTCGCCGCCTCCGCGCCGATTCCGCGTGCAACGCGTCCGGCATCAGCGGCGCGCAATTCCGCACCGGCCACCGAGATCAACACAATTGTCGCCAAGAGCACCGACGGCATGGTCGCGACCGCAACCCGGCTCTCCGCGGCCAAGGGCGACAGCATCTGGCTCAAGATCGTGATGCTGTCACCGAGCGCCAGCCGCGCGATGTCGGTCACGCTGATGGGCGAGCTCGATATGGTCGCGATGCGGGCTTATTTCGTCAAGCCGAAGGCCGTGGTCGCGATGGGCTTTGCCGACGATCCCATGCAAGGCCTGTCCTGCGACGGCTTCTCGGGCAGCGCCACCGCCAAGCTCGAGACGACGTCGTTCGTGGTGCGCACCGCCGCGCTGCGCTGACGTCTGCAAGCGCAGCTAGCGTTTCCGCCGCCGATCCAGATGGTACGTCAACGCCAGCGACAGGCAGACCGTGAGCTCCTGCGTCGGCAGCGCGCCCGCGAAATCCAGCAAGAGCGCCCTGGTCTGGCGATACTCGAACCGATCGGGAAAGCGCTCGCGAAAAGTGTCGACCAGCGTCGTCCTGCAGTTGAACAGAATAGCAGGGCGCCCGGAATCCTTCACGCGCCCGAGCCGGACCGTTGAGCCGCTGCCGGTCTCCTCGGTTAGATAGGCGGGCTCGCCCCATTTCAACGTCTCCGTCAGCCGACCGACGTCGTCATGCGCCTTGGCCGTCGCAAAGATGAGCTTGCGCACCTCGAGAAGGCGCCGGCGGATCGGCAACGGAAAGGCGTCGAAGGCCCGGCTCACCTCACGCGGCAACAGCGGCTCGGTCACGGTCTCACTCTCGATGGATCGCCAATCGGTCGGTGCGGCGCGCCGGGTCAAGCCGGCAGGCCTGCCCCGAGAAGGCCTGCCTCGTAGCGCTGACGGTCGACGTCGCGCTTATAATGCTGTGTCGAGACATGATTGGCCACCGAAAATGCCGGCTCACGCTTGAGAACTTCAGCCGCGTGGGCGCCGGCCGCAACCGCGTTGCCCATTTGCGCGAAGATCCCGGCAAGGAATGCGTGATGGCTGTGATCGGGGCGTGTGATCCGTGAGAAGGCCTCGGCGGCTTCGGCGTATTTCTCGGCACTGTAATAGGCGCGTCCGAGATGGCTCCAGAAGCGTTCCGGGTGATACGGGTTGAGCCGCATCGCCTTCTTGATCCAGTCGATGCCCTCTTCAGGCCGGCCCAGCCAAGTCAGCAATTCGCCCTGCTGCACCACCACGAGATCATAGTTCGGGTTGAGCGCGAGCGCGCGCTCCTGATGGTAGGTGGCCTTGTCATGGTCGTCGCGGTTCAGATTGAGCGCAGCGAGGATGCGGTGGACGTCGCTGTCATTGTCGTCGAGGACCAGCGCGGTCTCCAGCTCTGAAGCGACCTGCTGAAAGGTGGCGTCGCGATCCGCGCACCAGCTATAGACCCAGGTCTGGCCCAGGACGCACGCCTTCCAGGCGTGTGCGTGTGCATAGTTCGCGTCGAGTTCGAGCGCGCGGTCGAGCAAAAGTTGCGCGCGCGCATTGTCTTCGCGATTGGAGCGATGGTGCAAGACCTTTGCGGCCAGCACGCATTCATAGGCCGCCATGTTGTCGGTAGGCTTACGGTTCGCCCGATCGTGCGAGGCCGCCTCGACGCGACCCGGCAACGTGGCGGCGATCGCCCGGGTCATCTCGTCCTGGATGGCGAAGATGTCCTTGAGCTCGCCGTCGTAACGTTCGGCCCACACGTGCCGGTCGGTTTCCGCATCGATCAGCTGCACGGTGACGCGGACCCGATCTCCGGCCTTTCGCACGCTGCCCTCGATGACGTAATCGACGCCGAACTCGCGGCCGACGTCCTGCACCTTGACCGCCTTGCCCTTGTACACGAAGGTCGAGTTGCGGGAGATCACCAACAGGTCGTGGAAGCGTGATAGCTCGGTGATGATGTCTTCGGTCAAGCCGTCCGCAAAGAACTCCTGCTCCGGATCGCCGCTCATATTGGCGAAGGGCAGCACGGCGATGGACGGCTTCTTCGACCTGCCCGCCACCTTTGCAGTGTCCTTGGAGCCGTCTGATGCGCTTGCCGGACCCTCCTGCAGTCGAATCCGGTAGACGCGGATCGGACGGACGATGTTCTTGACGTTCTGCTCGCCCAAATCCTCGAATGCAACGCCGTCAAGGCGCTGTCCGAGTTGGTCGCGCA
This sequence comes from Bradyrhizobium sp. Kon10, assembly GCF_055807395.1. Lineage (NCBI taxonomy): Bacteria > Pseudomonadati > Pseudomonadota > Alphaproteobacteria > Hyphomicrobiales > Nitrobacteraceae > Bradyrhizobium > Bradyrhizobium sp. Kon10. Next base: position 140,028 of record NZ_JBVVOZ010000011.1, read on the forward strand.
CCGCGCTCGAGATGCAGATACCTCCCGGCTCCGCCAGTGCCTCCAGCCGTGCCGCGACGTTGACACCGTCTCCGAAAATGTCGTTCTGATCGACGATCACGTCGCCGAGGTTGATACCGATGCGGAATTGTATCCATCGCGGCGGTGCGACGTCGGCATTGCGGCGCCCCATCCGGCTCTGAATCTCGGTCGCGCACAGCACGGCGTCGACGACGCTATGGAATTCGACGAGCATGCCGTCGCCCGTCGTCTTGATGATGCGCCCGTGATTTTTGGTGATGGCCGGATCGATGAGCTCGATCCGGTGGGTCTTGAGGCGCGCGAGCGTGCCACCCTCGTCGACCTCCATGAGCCGACTAAAGCCGACCATGTCAGCCGCGAGGACCGCTGCGAGCCTGCGCTCTGGCCCAGGCACATCCATGGCTCGGTCCCTTCGACCCGAGCACCTTAGCAGACGCGCGGATTTTGCCCAAGCTGGGTGCGCCGCAAATTGCCGGCGGGACGAGATGCTCCTGCCGGCGACCCCGAGGCCTCCTCAGATCATTCCCAGGGCCTGCATGTAGGTCTCGAGAATCGTCTCGGCCTCGGCGCGCTCGTTGGGGTCCTGCTTGCGCATCCGCACGATGGTGCGCAGCGCCTTGACGTCGTAGCCGTTGCCCTTGGCTTCGGCGAAGACGTCGCGGATGTCGTCGGAAATCGCCTTTTTCTCCTCCTCCAGCCGCTCGATGCGCTCGATGATGGATTTGAGCTGGTCCTTGGCAAATTTCGTCGCGGGCTCGTCGTCGCGAACGGCGGCGGAGGTGGCCATCTTGGTACTCCCAATGGAACTGGCAAAACGGGGTGACGCCGGCATCGTCACCGCGCGTGCCGCTGACCCTTAGGGTCGGCAGCCGCCGCGTTCAAGGCAGCATCTCGCTCGTCCACAGCGCGCCCACACCTTCCTGCGGCCAAGCCAAGAAAGCTCAAGAAAGCTGAAGGAAGCTGAAGAAAGCTGTTGTGTGATGCGACTCAGGGGCTCGCGCCGAAGGCCGAGCCGCTCAGTGGCCGGGATGGACCTTCTTCATCGCTTCAACCTGCTCGGCCGTCGCCGTGCCCTGGTGTTTCGCCTTCCAGGTCTCGTAGGGCATGCCGTAGACGGCCTCCCGGCTCTCGTCCTTGCTCAGGGCGACACCCTGCGCATCGGCGGCGTCCTTGAGCCAGTTGGACAGGCAGTTGCGGCAGAACCCGGCGAGATTCATCAAATCGATGTTCTGGACATCGGTCCGCGTCCGCAGGTGCTCGACCAGGCGCCGGAAGGCAGCCGCCTCGAGCTCCGTTCTGGTTTTGTCGTCGATAGCCATTGTTGGACCCCTTGGCTTTGATGGTCACCGTTACGGGATAAGGTAGACCCTGTCACAGATTTTGCCATATCGCGGCGCAAACGACCCGAGGACCGGCCCGGGCCGGTTCCGCTGCCCCTACGCCAAATCGTCAATGATCTGATATAGCTTCCGCGACAATGATCGCCGAATCTCCCCGCTCCCCTCTCCGCCTGCTTGCCCGGCTTGCCCCGGTGCTGGTGGTTGCCTTGTTCTGCTTGTGGAACAGCCCGGCCTCCGCCGACTTCCGCCTTTGCAACAATACGTCGAGCCGGGTCGGAATCGCGCTCGGCTACAAGGACGCCGATGGCTGGACCACCGAAGGCTGGTGGAACATCTCGTCCCGATCCTGCGAGACGCTGCTTAGGGGCACGCTGGTCGCCCGCTACTACTACATCTACGCGATCGACTATGACCGCGGCGGGGAATGGTCCGGCCAGGCCTTCATGTGTTCGCGCGACAAGGAATTCACCATCCGGGGTACCGAGGACTGCCTCGCCCGCGGCTATGACCGGACCGGCTATTTCGAAGTCGACACTGGCGAACAGCGGGCCTGGACGGTGCAGCTCACCGACGTCAACGAGCAGCCGACACAGCCGCGTATGCCCGGCATGCCCGGCCCGGTGGGCCCGGGTGGCGGGGTTCCCGGTTTGCCCAACGGGCCGCCGGGTGGTACGCCCCCCGCCGCGCCTGGCCTTCCGCCAGCCCCTTCGTCCCCGCCTGGAAATAAGCCATGAGGCGTCTTCGCCGTATCAAGATTCTCGCGACCCTGGGACCAGCCTCTTCAGACCTCGCGATGATCCGCCGCCTGTTCGAGGCCGGCGCCGACCTCTTCCGCATCAATATGAGCCACACCCCGCATGACAAGATGCGGGAGCTGGTCGCCACCATCCGCAACGTCGAGAGCAGCTACGGCCGCCCGATCGGCATTCTGGTCGACCTGCAGGGACCGAAGCTCAGGCTCGGCGCCTTCGCGGAAGGCGCGGTCCAGCTGCAGAACGGCCAGGCCTTCACGCTCGATTCCGACAAGACCCCGGGCGACACCACCCGGGTCAATCTCCCGCATCCGGAGATCCTGGCCGCGCTGCGGCCCGGCCATGCGCTGCTGCTCGACGACGGCAAGGTGCGGTTGATCGCAGAAGAGACCACCAAAGACCACGCGGTGACGCGCGTCGTGGTCGGCGGCAGGATGTCCGACCGCAAGGGCGTCAGCCTGCCGGATACGGACCTGCCGGTCTCGGCGATGACGCCGAAGGACCGCGCCGACCTCGAGGCCGCGCTGGTCACCGGCGTCGACTGGATCGCGCTGTCCTTTGTGCAGCGCGCCGACGACGTCATCGAAGCCAAGAAGATGATCCGCGGCCGCGCCGCCGTGATGGCCAAGATCGAGAAGCCGCAGGCGATCGACCGCCTCGCCGAGATCATCGAGGCCTCCGACGCGCTGATGGTGGCGCGCGGCGACCTCGGCGTCGAAATGCCGCTGGAGCGCGTGCCGAGCCTCCAGAAGCAGATGACGCGGATGGCGCGCCGCGCCGGCAAGCCGGTGGTGATCGCAACCCAGATGCTGGAATCGATGATCCAGTCGCCGGTGCCGACCCGCGCCGAGGTCTCCGACGTCGCCACCGCCGTTTACGAAGGCGCCGACGCCATCATGCTGTCGGCGGAATCGGCGGCCGGCAAATTCCCGGTCGAGGCGGTCTCGACCATGAATCGCATCGGCGAGGAGGTCGAGCGGGACCCGACTTACCGGTCCGTGATTACGGCGCAGCGCCCCGCCCCGGAAACCACCGCGGGCGATGCCATCGCGGACGCCGCGCGGCAGATTGCCGAGACGCTCGACCTGCCCGCCCTGATCTGCTGGACCAGCTCGGGCTCGACCGCGACGCGGGTGGCGCGTGAGCGGCCGAAGCCGCCGATCGTGGCGATCACGCCCAACATCACCGCCGGCCGCCGGCTCGCGGTGGTCTGGGGCGTACATTGCGTCGTGGCGGAAGACGCGCGCGACCAGGACGATATGGTGAGCCGCGCCGGTCAGATCGCATTCCGCGACGGCTTCGTCCGCGCCGGCCAGCGCGTGATCATCGTCGCCGGCGTCCCGCTCGGCATCCCCGGCACCACCAACATGGTGCGCATCGCCTCCGTCGGTCCCGAGGGCGAAGCGGAAATCTGACCTCCGCCGGGACGCCTCGAGAAAAAAGTCGAAAACAACCCCATGCACAGTAGCCGGCTGGTCCGGCCAATTCTGCCGCTGTGTTGCGAAAAGACGCGCTCGGACAAAGGCCTGAGCGCGATCAGTCCTCCGCCTCGATCCTGCCGACGATTTTAAGCCCCGACCAGCGCTTTCGCGGTCGGCAGCAGGGTCTGCTGCACCACCAGACCGCGGGCGCGGGCGTCCATGACGCCGACGGCGCGCAGTGCGAGCAGCGTCACGGTCTGCACGGCATCGCGCAGCTTGGCGGGATCCTCGATGTTGTCGGGCGCGAGCGGGCCAACCAGGGCTTCATGCAGCGCGCCGAGCAGCGCGGTCGCGGCAAGCGCGGTGTCCTGCGCCGGCAGGTGACCGGCGCGCACGGCCGCGTCGATCCGGGAGGCGATCTCGCCCGCGATCTCGCGCCGGCTGGCGAGCCTGGAGGCGCTGACATCGACATCGACCGGCTCGGCCAGGATACCCCAGGCCAGCCGGCGCTGCGACAGGGTATGAACGGCCACGGTGGTCACTGCGGCGGCCAGCGCCGAGGACGGGCCCGGCGCGGCATCGGCCGCCCGGCGAATCGCCGCGAGCTCGTCGCGCGACACCTCGGCAATCAATTCGGAAATCAACTCGGCCTTCGAGGGGAAATAGCGATAGACCGTGCCTGCCGCCACACTGGCCCGGACCGCGACCGGCGCGATCTGCACCGCCGCCATTCCGCCTTCGGCCGCGGCCTCCCTCGCCGCCGCCAGAATGGCGCTGCGCCGAGCCGCAAGGCGTTTCACCACTTGATGCGTCCGCCGATAAACCATGGCGCGCTACCTGTCCCACACAACGCCAGTCGCACGCCCCCGCGGACCAACGCTTCGCCACTGCTTTCGCTGCAAATCGCCCGCAAGAACTGAACAACTATTCAAACCGGAACACAAGACGCAAAAACGCCGACTCTGGCCTTCGTTCATTCCATCACCTCCAGCTCCGACACGCCGGCGGTTCCGGCGCTGTCGGCTGCCACTCGGCTCCGCATCGCAGCAGCCGGGCCTCGCTGCGACTGCTCGACGCGCTACCTGGAGGCGCAAGCAGAGAAAGTTCCCTTTCCGATTTATACAACCTTAACGGGTTCACCGTAGTCCTGCCGGCGTAAATTGGAATTCGCAATGCGCCCCGCAAGCGTGCTTTCTGCGTCACCACCCGCTTCCGACGGCGACTGCCGCCATCAGTTCGATGGACACGGGGAAATCAGCGAGGCGATCCACAACGGGCCCGTGGCAGGCGTGCCGGTTGCGCGGTTCGAGCAGCAATCGCCGACGGCAGCCCTGCGTGGAAAAGCGCTTGCACCCGTCGCTCTTGTCGTCTGCTCGATGCTGGCAGGCGCGCTCTACACCTTCGCGATGGGCGAAGACGTCAACTGGGACTGGCAGAACTATCACGAATACAATGTCTGGGCCGTGCTCAACGGCCGTTATCGCCTGGATGTGGTTCCCCCGGGCTTCCAGACTTACTTCAATCCGATCGTCTATTTTCCGGTCTACTATCTCCGCCACTTCGTGCCCTCGCCCTATGGGCTGATGATCATCGGCGCGATCCACGGCCTCAACCTCGCGCTCGTTTGCCTGTTCGCACGCGTGGTGCTGCGTCAGGCCGCAACCGTCGCGGCGATCGCGGCGGCGGTCGTGATCGCAGCCTTTGGTCCGATGACGCTGTCAGAGGTGGGGACGAGCTTTTCCGACGTGCTGCTGGCTTTGCCCGTGATCGGCGGTTTCCTGCTGATCCTGACTGCGGACCGCTTGCCCGCCCGCTACCTGCTGGCCGGCCTCCTGATCGGCGCCGCGGTCGGGCTGAAGCTGACCAATATCGTTTACGCGATAGGCGCAGCCGCGGCGCTGCTCGCCGCCACGAATCCGCTCCGGGCCGGTGTGCTTCTTGCGCTGGGCGGGATTGCCGGCGCGGCGCTGACGGGTGGCGAATGGTACCTGATCACATGGCGCGACACCGGCAACCCGATCTTCCCGCTCTTCAATGCGGTGTTCCAGTCCGGGGAAGTGGCGTCGATCAATCTGATGGACGTGCAGTTCATCCCGCCCAGCATCTCGGACGCGCTGGCCTATCCGTTCTATTGGCTGGTCGGCGACCACAGAGGCGCTGAGCATCCTTTCCGCGACGCGCGTTTCGCAGTCGCGACGGTGCTGCTCGTGCTCGGCTTGTTTGCACGCGTGACAGGAGACCGCGCGATCTTCACACGAGGTGACGTTCAGCTCTTCGTGCTCTTTGCAGTCTCCTATCTGGCGTGGCTCGGCCTGTTCTCGATCCAGCGCTATGCGGTGGTTCTCGAACTGCTGTGCGGGCCGCTGATCGTTGTCCTGCTCGTCCGCCTCGGTGCACACCTGCGTCCGGCGTCGCCGGCAACGTCCACGGCTCCGCTCAACGCGACGATGCTGACGGTTGCTATTGGCATTGCGCTGTGGTCGCAGCCGGCGGACTGGTGGCACCGTCCCTGGTCCGAAACCTACCAGCCAAAGATTGCAGACGAGCTCCATCAGCCGGCGACCTATTTCATCCTCGGCAAGCCGCTCGCGTATATCGCGCCGCAGCTTCCGCCGCAGTCGCGCTTTTACCTGCTCGCCGATATCGGCGTGCCCATCGTCCGCGGCGGGATCTTTGACCAGCGCATCCGTGACGGGCTGAAGACTCCCCTGCCCGGCGGTCTCCGCGAATTGCACATGCGCGGCGAGCCGGACCGCACCGCGCTTCTGGATCGCTACGCGCTTGCCATCGATCGCTCCAGGCCCTGCATCACCATCGAGGGCGCCCGTCCCGGCACCATCCTCGAAAGCTGCGCGCTCATGGAGCGGGCCTCGCGTTAGCGTCTGGAGATCGAACCCTGCCGATCACGTTCGCGTCGTCGCGAGCTGCATCGATGCGGCCTCGGCAGTGCGCCAGGCGGCGCAACGGCCGAGGATCAACCCGAAGACGATGAGGATCGCCGGGAATCCCACCGGCTGGCCGAGAAACAGAAACGTCGCGAGCAGCGCGAAGACGAGGACCAGCGCCATCACCTCGTGGCGTGCGAAGCCCTCGTCGAGTCCGGCGCGGATGAGAAAGGCAATCGCGATGCCCAGCACAACCAGATCGTACATGAAGAGATACGGCGTCGTCAGGAGCGTTGCCGCCGCAAGCATCGCGGCCTTCAGCGCATATGGCAGCCTGCTGCGCCACATCAGGACCAACACCACGGCAATTGCGGCGGTCAGCACCCACTGGAATATCCACGCGAGCTGCTCGGCGCCGCCGAGATAGCGGACCAGCGCGAAGATGCTTTGCATCTTGAACCAGGGCGCTCTGCCCTCGGTCAGGAAGGCCTGCGAGAACATCGGTATCCAGTGGAAGAAAGCCTGCCAGCTTTCCGTTCCGAACGCGAGCCACGACACCGCGGCGATGGCGGCGGTGACGATTGCGGCGGTGACGAGCACCGTCCATTCGGCAGCCGCGATCAGGACCAGCGGAAACAGCAATCCATATTGCGGCTTGTAGCTCAGAAGGCCCAGGCAGATTCCGGCCAGCACCGGCCGCTTCGGCAACAGATACAGCATGCCGCCGATCAGCGACGCCGTGAGGAAGCCGTTCTGCCCGACCAGGACGTTGATGAAGGCCGCGGGGAAACCGAGCGCAATCACCAGACCGGCGTTGCGGCCGATGATCGCGCGCATCACCGCGAGATAAGGCAGCACGCTGAAGGCGGCCCAGCCGATGAAGGCCACGGCATAGGGAAACCGCGCCAGGAAGGACGCGACGAACAGGAAGGGCGGCGGATAGTGCCAGGCGAAATGGCCGACGAAATCCTGCTGGAGTAGCGCGAGCTCGACCTGCTTCTGGATGTCCCAGTCCCAGGCCTGCGCGGGATGGCCCTCGAGCGCCAATCTTCCGGCGGCCCAGACGTTGACGAAGTCCGTCGGGATTCCGCGTCCATCCGCGCCGAAAATCCACGTGTGAGTGAGATACGCCGTCGGAAAATACGCCAGCGTGACGATCGCCAGCACGAAGGAGACGTTGAGAAGCGTTGCAGGCACTGCGCCGGGATGACCAACAGCAGGCGGGGCGGACGGGGCTTCAGCCATGCGGCTTCCTTTGACGCAGGTACGGCAACGTGGATGCATTCAAGCCATACACCGGAGTGACTTGAAGGAGGCTTAAGCCAGTTGTCGAAGGCCTAAGGACTGCGGATACGACACGCTGATCATCCGACAACGCAAAAGAGCCCCGTCGAGGGACGGGGCTCTTTGGATTCCAGGTTCGTACAGCTTACTTGAGGCTGGACGAGATCGAGCCGAACTTGGCGTTGATCGTGGTGCCGAGGTTGTTGACGACGGTGATGATCGCCAGCGCGATGCCGGCAGCGATCAGGCCGTATTCGATGGCCGTGGCGCCGGACTCATCCTTCACGAAGCGCGAAACGAGGTTCTTCATAGACTGCTCCAAAAAAACTACACGAGGCTACAACTGGTCTGGTCTTTTGGCTTCCCAGCGCCGCCCGACCATGGAACCGAACCTAGGGACAAAGAATTGCGCCGCAGTTAATTCGACTGCGGAAATACAGAACGGTTTGCGTGTATTCGGCGATGGTAAACCGAAATTAAAAACGAACGGTTAAATTGCCGGGACATCAACCGGCGCCTCGTCCGCAGCGGTATCCACGTGCGTTGAGCGCGCTCTCGTTGCGCCGATTTACCCGAAGTTATGACCGCCATGGTCCAATGCCGCGCGCTCGGCCGACAGGACCAAGAACAAGACGAGGCGGCATGTCCCTTTCCTTCACCAACGCAATCGCCGTGCAGAGCCGCGCGCGCGCACTGGTCCCGTTGTGCGTGGGCGCGGGCGCCTATCTCTTCTTTCTCTATATCGGTGACACGCTGCTTCAGGATTCCGACTCGTTCTGGCAGATCAAGATCGGGCAGTGGATCCTCGATCACCACGCCGTGCCCTATACCGACTTCTATTCCTTCACGCGGCCCGGCGCGCCCTGGATCTCGACCTCGTGGCTGTCGCAAGTGATGTTCGCGTTCTCTTATGCGCACTGGGACTGGGCCGGGCCTGTGATCCTGACCGCAGTCGCGATTGCCGCGTCGGCCGCAATCTTCGTGCATCTGCTCGATGCGCATCTCGAAATGCCGCGCTCCGTGCTGTTCGCGATGCTGGCGGTCGTGCTCTCGCTGCATCATATTCTAGCGCGGCCGCACATGCTGGCACTGCCCGTGATGATCGCATGGGTCGGCATGCTGATGGCAGCGGCCGATCGCAAAGGCGCGCCGTCCTGGTATTGGCTGCCGCTGATGTCGCTGTGGGCGAACCTACATGGCGGCTTCGTGCTGGGGCTGGCGCTGATCGGCCCGATGGCGCTCGAGGCGATCTGGACGCTCGAGTCCGGCAAGCAGGTCCGGCTGCTCGCGCGCTGGTTCCTGTTCGGCGTCGCGGCGATGCTTGCCGCCTGCGTCACGCCCTATGGCTGGCGCACGCTGCTGGGCGCGACCAACATCCTCAATCTCGGCGAGTTGCTGTCGGTCATCTCCGAATGGATGCCGGCGAATTTCGCCTCGTTCTCCGCGTTCGAAGCCGCGATTCTCGGCCTGATCGCGATTGGCCTGTTTCGCGGCCTGACGCTGTCGCCGCCGCGCATTCTTCTGATTTTGCTTTTCACCTGGATGGGGCTTACCCATGTCAGGAGCATCGAGGCCTTTGCGTTCCTGGTGCCGCTGGTGCTGGCCAAGCCGCTCGGCGAAAAATCGCCGCTGTTGCAGCCTGACGCGCAAGGCACCGAAAGCTGGGCGGCCCGCTATGTCACCCTCACCGGCGCACTGATGATCGCGGCCGCAGCCTGGACCTCGACCTCGATCTACATGTCGCATCATCGCTTCACCTTCACGATGGACCAGACGCCGGTTGCCGCCGTCGACCTGCTCCAGCAACGCAAGGCACAGCGCATCTTCAACGCCTACCAGTTCGGCGGCTATCTGATCTCGCGCGACATCCCGGTGTTCGCCGACGGCCGCGCCGAGCTCTATGGCGAGAAGTTCGTGATGGACTTCTTCAAGGCGGTCGAGGTCAAGAAGCTCGACAACCTGACGCGGCTGCTCGAAGAGTACAAGATCGACGCCACGCTGATGGTCGCTGACGCCCCGGCCGCGCAGGTGCTGGATCACATCAAGGGCTGGAAGCGGCTTTATGCCGACGACATCGCCGTGATTCACGTGCGGGACAGCGAGCCCGACGCGTCTGCGCCGACGAAGCCATGACGATCGCAGCCAGCGTTCCCGTCGCGCGGCGCCAGCGCAATCTGGCGCCGCTTTGCGTCGCGGCCGCGGCCTATCTGCTGCTGCTGGTCAACGGCGACAGCCTGCTGCACGATCCGGACACGCTCTGGCAGATCAAGGTCGGCCAGTGGATCCTCGATCACCGGGCCGTGCCCTGGACCGACTTCTATTCCTTGACGCACCAGGGCGAGGTCTGGCTGTCGACGTCCTGGCTGTCGCAGGTGCTGTTCGCGACCATCTATTGGTCGTGGGGCTGGGCCGGGCCGGTCGTGCTGACCGCGGCCGCGATCGCGCTGGCGATGGGGCTATTGCTGGCCTTCCTGCAACGGCATCTCGAGCTGCCCTATGCGCTGCTGTTCTGCCTGCTGGCGATGACGCTGGCCGCGCCGCATCTGCTGGCCCGTCCGCACGTGCTGGCGCTGCCGGTGATGGTCGGCTGGAGCGGTGCCTTGATGGCCGCGGCCGATCGCGGCCGCGCGCCCTCCTTCCTGCTGCTGCCGCTGATGGCGCTGTGGGCCAACCTTCACGGCGGCTTCGTGCTCGGGCTCGCCTTGGTTGGCGCGATCGGGCTTGAATCGCTCTGGCGCGCGGCACCGTCGCGCCGGCTTGCGCTCGCATGGCGGTGGACTGCATTCGGGCTTGCCGCGCTGGTGGCGAGCTGCTGCACACCCTACGGCCTGGATAGCTTGCTGGGGGCTGCCCGCATTCTCAGCCTCGGCAAATCGTTCTCGATCATCGCCGAATGGCGTCCGGCCGATTTCAGTTCGTTCAGCCCGTTCGCGGGCGCGCTGCTCGGGCTGCTCGGCCTCGGGCTGTGGCGCGGCCTCTCGCTGTCGCCGCCGCGCGTGCTGCTGATCCTCGGCGCCACCTGGATGGCGCTGGCGCATGTCCGCAGTATCGAGACTTTTGGCGTGCTCGTCCCTCTGGTGCTGGCGCAGCCTCTGAGCCAGTGGATCAGACCCGCCTCGGATACGCCGCGCGGCATGCGAATGGCTCCTGGCGTCCCGGCGGCGCTGGCCGCGGTGGCGATCGTGCTCGCGACCGCGAGCGCGACCGTGACCTTTGCAGGCCATCACAGCTTCCAATTCTCCATAGTGCAGACGCCGGTTGCGGCGGTGGACGTGCTGGCTGAGCGCAAGGCCGCGCGCATCTTCAATTCCTACGGCTTCGGTGGCTATCTCATCGTGCGCGACTTCAGGCCGTTCGTCGACGGACGATCGGAGCTCTACGGCGAAAAATTCCTGATGGGTTATTTTGCCGCCGAAGACGGGCGCGATGTATCCGGTCTGCTGCGCATGCTCGACGACAACAGGATCGACGCCACGCTGCTCACCACGGACTCACCTGCCGCACAGATCCTGGACAACATCAAGGGATGGAAGCAGATCTATGCCGACAACGTCGCGGTGATCCATGTGCGCGACAATGCGGGCGGCGCGACCGCCGCGACGTCGAAATGAGGACGCAGCTCCGCCGCGCGGAAGGCTGGTCATTCATCTTCGATCACAAAAACAGAAACGTCCCAATCAGCAGGCCCGCCGCGAAAGCGAGAAGCCCCAAAGTGGAGGCTGAAACGATGCGGACGAGGATGCGGACTTGCTCCTCGTATTCCTGTTCTGCGGTCTTGTGGGACTGAGCCGTCATTGCAACTGCCCTGCCATCGCCCAGATCGGGCGAATGTACGCGCGAGATTATGGCCAGCAAGAGGCAGTTTAGCCCCGCCGCGGTGCCCTGTTCGTGATCCCTGCGGCCGATCCTTCGAGACGCCCGCTTTGGCGGGCTCCCCGGGATGAGGGCCGAGTGCGGTTAACTATTTCAGCGGGCCGATGCTGCTCGCTACAGGCTTTCAGCACCGCCTCCACGAGAGCTGTTGTTGATCGTTGCGACCTTCGCGGGCACGAGCGTCGCGAGCGATTGCACGCAAACGCCTCAACAGACTCGTCATTGCGAGCGGAGCGAAGCAATCCAGAACTGCATCCGCGGAGACACTCTGGATTGCTTCGCTGCGCTCGCAATGATGGTGGCTCGGTGGTCAGCGCCAGCAACTCACCATCCGCAAGAAAAAACGCGGCGTTGCCGCCGCGTTTTTTTGATTCGATCTGCCGCTGCTCGATTACGCCTGCGGCTGCGGCTCCAGGCCGGGATCCGGATCGGGCCGCGGGCGCGGCTTGCCGGCCGGCGGCACTGCGGAGGCGCGCGGCGTGGTCGGCTCGAGCACGGACTCGCGGTTCGGCTTCTTGCCCTTGAGCAGGTCGATGATCTCGTCGCCCGAGAGCGTCTCGAATTCGAGCAGGCCCTTGGCGAGCGCTTCGAGATCGGCGCGCTTCTCGGTGAGAATGCGTGTCGCTTCGTTGTAGCCCTCTTCGACGAAACGCCGGATCTCGGTGTCGATCTTCTGGACCGTGGCCTCCGAGGCGTTCTGGGTGCGCGACACCGACATGCCGAGGAAAACCTCGTCCTGGTTTTCGCCATAGGACACGGTGCCGAGTGCCTCGGACAGGCCCCAGCGCGTCACCATCATGCGCGCGAGGCGCGTGGCCTGCTCGATATCGGACGACGCACCGGACGTCACCTTCTCGCGGCCGAAGATCAGCTCTTCGGCGACACGGCCGCCCATCATGATGGCGAGCCGCGAGGTCATCTGCTCGAGCGACATCGAGAGCTTGTCGCGCTCGGGCAGCTGCATGACCATGCCGAGCGCACGGCCGCGCGGAATGATGGTCGCCTTGTGGATCGGGTCGGTCGCGACGACGTTAAGGCCGACGATGGCGTGGCCGCCCTCGTGATAGGCCGTCAGCAGCTTCTCTTCCTCGGTCATGACGAGCGACTTGCGCTCGGCGCCCATCATCACCTTGTCCTTGGCCTCCTCGAACTCGGCCTGCGTCACCATCCGCTTGTTGCGGCGGGCGGCGGTCAGGGCGGCTTCGTTGACCAGGTTCATCAGGTCGGCGCCGGAGAAGCCCGGCGTGCCGCGCGCGATGGTCTTGAGGTTGATATCGGGGGCCAGCGGCACCTTGCGGACGTGAACCTTGAGGATCTGCTCGCGGCCGACGACGTCCGGATTGGGCACCACGACCTGACGGTCGAAGCGGCCTGGACGCAGCAGCGCGGGATCGAGCACGTCGGGACGGTTGGTCGCCGCGATCAGAATCACGCCCTCGTTCGCCTCGAAGCCGTCCATCTCGACCAGCAATTGGTTCAGCGTCTGCTCGCGCTCGTCATTGCCGCCGCCGAGACCGGCGCCACGGTGACGACCGACCGCGTCGATTTCGTCGATGAAGATGATGCAGGGCGCATTCTTCTTGGCCTGCTCGAACATGTCGCGCACGCGGGACGCACCGACGCCGACGAACATCTCGACGAAGTCAGAACCGGAAATGGTGAAGAACGGCACGTTGGCTTCGCCCGCGACCGCACGCGCGATCAGCGTCTTGCCGGTGCCGGGAGGGCCCACCAGCAGCACGCCGCGCGGAATGCGGCCGCCGAGGCGCTGGAATTTGCCGGGGTCGCGCAGGAATTCGACGATCTCCTGAAGGTCCTGCTTGGCCTCGTCCACGCCGGCGACGTCCTCGAAGGTGACGCGGCCATGCGCTTCCGTCAGCATCTTCGCGCGGGACTTGCCAAAGCCCATCGCCTTGCCGGCGCCGCCCTGCATCTGCCGCGACAGGAATATCCAGACGCCGATCAGCGCGATGAAGGGAAGCCAGGAGACCAGCAGCGAGACGAACCACGGCACGTTGTCGCCGGGCGGCTTCGCGGTGATCTGGACCTTGCTGTCATAGAGGCGCTTCACCAGCGTCGGATCGTTCGGCGCATAGGTCTGGAAGCTCGAGCCGTTGGTGAAGGTGCCGTGGATGTCCGGCCCCTGAATCACGACGTCGCGCACATTGCCGCGGTCAACCTCGCTCAACAGCTGGGAGAAGGCGATGTCCTGCGAGGAGGCGCGCTGGCCCGGATTCTGGAAGAGCGTGAACAACGCCAGCAGCAGCAAGACAATGATGACCCAGAGGGCGAAATTGCGCAGATTGGCGTTCATCGATCTTCCTTCGTGGTCGCGCGGATCGCGGCCTGGTCCTTGGGCAGTACGAGGAAATCCCCAAGGAATCCTCATCGTTAGACGCATACAATTTAGGTGCCGCCCCGGTCGCTGCCAAGGGAACGAGATGGGACTATTTATCCCATCTTAGCGCGATTCCCGCTGAAATAATGGCGCCGGAAGCCGGGTTTTTCCCGCCTGGTTAAGGTGGCCTGATGGTGCCCGGCCAAATCAGCCGGTGTCATGGTCCGCGGCTCAGCCGCCCTTGCGCCGACGGGCCGGCGCCGGGGCGACGTGGATACGCCCGCCGGCCAGGCTGATCAAGGCCCCCGCAAGGGTCTGCTTCAAGGCCGGCCGGCCATTTGCGGATGAGCGGGGGCCCTCGGCAATGGCCTGATCGAGCGCGGCCAACAGGGTTTCGACCTTGCCGAGTTCCGCCGGTCCCTCATGGCCAAGGCGATTGATGGCCCGCAGCAGCAGCCGCAGCCGGACCTCCTCCGGCACGGCGGCGAAGGCTTTTGCCTCGAAACTTCGCGCAGCCGGGCCATGCGGCGCATCGCCGCGATCGCGCAAGCGGAGGAAGCGCTCGGCGCCATCGGTCAGCACCTCGACCGCCGCATTGGCGCGGGCGAGCCGCGCCGCGAGCCGCACCAGATTGCGGGCATCGCCGCCCTCGCGCGCCAGCTGCGGCAACAGCGCGCGCAGCCGCGGCCGCGTGTAGGCGGTGTCGCGGTTGGTGGGATCATCGGCGAAGCCGATCCTGGCCCGCTTCAAGGTCGCGATCAGCTGCGACTTCGGGACATCGAGCAGCGGCCGCGCCAGCACGATTCCGTCGCGCGTCATGACGCGCGCCATCGCCGACAGTCCGGCAATGCCGCTGCCGCGCAACAGCCGCATCAACAGGGTCTCGGCCTGGTCGTCGCGGGTATGCGCGGTCAGCACATGGGTCGCACCCGTTGCGCGCGCGGCCTGCGCAAGCAGGCGGTAGCGGGCCTCGCGCGCAGCGGCGGGCAGTCCCGTGTTCGGCTTTGCGCCGCGCCAGCGCAGGGTTCGGTGCGCCAATCCGAGGGCCGTGGCCAGCCGCTTGACCTCGCGCGCCTCGCGCGCCGCCTCCACCCGCAGGCCGTGATCGACGGTGACGACGACAAGCTGCGGGCCGCGGGCGAGGCTGCGCTGCCAGCGCGCCGCGAGCCACATCAGCGCGACCGAATCCGGTCCGCCCGAAACTGCGAGCACCAGCGCGGGCGCGCTTTTGAAATCGGCAAAGAGCCGCTTGGCCTCGCGCGCCGAGATCGGCGCATGGTCGTCGTCTGACATGATGCTGCCCGGCCATCGTCAGCGGAAAGCAGACTGTTTAGCTTAGCGCAGCACGATCCGCCTTGTCAGGATCGAACGCTCCGTCTCAGCACTTGACCCGCTTCTGCTCGCGGTCGACGGCGGCTTTGACGCCGCCGGAGGCGCGCGGATATTTGCGCCCGACCTCGCCGAAGGCGGCGCAGGCGGCCTCCTTCTCCTTCAGCGCCGCAAGCGACTGGCCGAGCCGCAACAGCGCATCCGGCGCCTTGGCCGATTTGTCGTATTTGGTGGTGACGGCGAGGAAGGCTTCCGCCGAGTCGCGATATTGCTGGCGCTGGAAATAGCTCTCGCCGAGCCAGTATTGCGCGTCGCCGAGCAGCGGGTCGTTCGGATATTTCTGCGCGAAATTCTTCATGGTCTGTTCGGCGAGCGCATAGTCCTTGCGCTGCATGTAGCCGATGCCAAGGTCGAACTCGTCGCGCGGCGTTGCCGAGGGCGGCAGGGTCGCCAGTTCGCCGCCAGCTGCAGGCTGCGGATAGCCGGGCTGGGCCAGCGGATAGGCCGGCTGTGCCGGCGCCGCTGCCTGCGGATAGCGGCCGCCAGTGTTGTTCAGATCGAGCGGCTCGCCGGCGCCCCTGCCGCCGGGCGCGCCCGCCGACAGCGGCTGCTGGCCTCCGCCCAGCGCACGCGGCGCACCGGGAGCGTTCGGGGTCTGGCTCGGGTCGAACGCATCGCCGCGGCGGCGCATGCCGGGAGCACCGGGCGCCGGCTGCTCCTGAACGATCGGCGCGGGAGTGCCGATTTGCGGCTGCTCGTAATTCGGCTGGGCGGCCTGCTGCTGGCGGTAGGCCGGCGCGATCTGCGCAGGCGGCACGGCTGCGACGTTGGGCTGCGCCGGCGCCTGGCCGGGCGCACCGCCCTCAAGCTGCCGGAGGCGGTCCTCGAGCTGGCGGTTGCGGAATTGCAGCTCTTCGTTCTGGCCGGTGAGCTGGCGCAGCTGGTTTTCCAGCCGCTCGATCCGGATCTCCGGGTCGGCATCGTCCGATTGCGCGAGGACGGGCGAGCCGAGAGCGATCAGCGCGGCGATCGCCACGGTGCCGGTAATGGCCTTAAATCTGGATGACATCTTGCCCTGACGACGAAAGCGAAATGGCCTGCGACGGAACCGTCGACGCGCCACACATTGAAGTGGACTACGCCAAAAATGTGACTGGCACCACGGTGTTTCTGTCACAGATCGCTGAAACGAAACCGGCGCCCGAAAGGGCGCCGGCAAAGCTCGGTGGTCGTGGAACGGCGGTGCTTTAAGAGCTCGCGTTCAGCACGGTGACGGCGCGACGGTTCTGCGACCAGCAGGAGATGTCGTTACAGACGGCGACCGGCCGCTCCTTGCCGTAGGAGATCGTGCGCATGCGGTTGGCATCGATGCCGCGCGAGGCGAGGAACGAACGCACCGATTGGGCGCGGCGGGCGCCGAGCGCAATGTTGTATTCGCGGGTGCCGCGCTCGTCGGCGTGACCTTCAATGGTGAAGGAGTAGCGCGGATAGGTCTGGAGCCACTGCGCCTGCTTCTCCAGCGTCACGATCGCCTGCGGGGTGAGATCGGTCTGGTCGCTCTCGAAGAACACGCGGTCGCCGACGTTGACCACGAAGTCCTGCTGGCTGCCAGGCGTCGCGGCGCTGGCCATCGCATCGGCACCCAGATTCTTGTTGGCGCAGGCGCCCATCGACAGCGCGATCGCAAGCACCGCAGCCAGCTTTAATCCCTGGAGGATGCGCATAGGATATTTCATTCCGGAGCCTCCACGCTCACGTTAGTCCACTGCCGTCCGGTCTACAGGGGGTTGGTTAAGCGAACGTTCCGTCAACCTTGATGGGATGTTGCCAAAGCCGGTCAAATGCCCCCCACCGGCGAAAAGCAACCGCCATGGTTAATGGGTTGTAAATGTGGCGCAAGGGTGAAGGCAAGCCGTCCAACGGCCGAAAGTGCGGGCTTTGCGGGGTTTTCGGCAGTCCCGTGCCGGGATCGTGCTTAGCGGGCGGAACCGATTGCCGGCGCCGGCGCATCCGAATTCCGCGGGGTGGCCAGCAACACCGGCCGCGAGGCCGCCTGGCGCGGGCTGCTGCGCTCAAACAACATGCGCCGCTCAAATGCACTGGAGCGCATGATCGGAAAGCGGCTCAGTATCCTCTCCCGAACCTGAGGATACTCCGACGCCATCAGCACCGCCTTCTTCGTCGGCCAGCCCGGAAACGAGCGCGGTTCGCTCAGGGTCTCGCACAAGAATACCCGGCGGTAGAACAGCTGATGATCGGTACGCACCATCGAAAGCCCGACATCGGCATTGAAATGCTCGCAGGCAATGAAGGGGAGCCGCACAGTCAAATACGGCAATTCCGGGAACCGCTGCTGCATTTCGGGATCCGCAACAAATCGACACGGATCGACAAAAACCTCGCCCCGGTCCAGGCGAGGATGCAGGATGTCGCCGAACACCTCGGTGGTGTAGGACGAGCGACATTCGGAGGTCAGAATGTGGATGCGGACGGCACTGCAGAGTTCGTCCTCGACGTAGACACCGAAATTCCAGACGTTGGGCGCGTCATCGAAACGGTCGGTCACCCGCTGTGACTCCGACGCCGGGATCAGTCCCGCCTGCAGGTAGGCCCGATAACGCATCAGGTGGAGGCGATCCTTGTCCTCCGGCGTTTCAATGAGCCGATAGTCGATACGATCGAACAACGCGGCTCCACGTGGGAGAAGCGCGGTCTGCGGTTCGGCCCCGGACTTCATCTGTAATCCTACGCTGCAAGCAACTTCTGCGGGTAGCGCGAGATTAATGGTTCCTTAACGCAATTGCAAAGGCTTAGAAACGTTAGGGTTAACCTTTGCACCCGTAGAAGTGCGGGGACAGCAGAGGCCTTCAGAGATGGACGGAGAAAAGCGTCAAGCGATCGATCGCGATGCGGCGACCATCTGATCCTTGCCCGTGCGATGGCCGTGCGAGGCATTGAGCAACTGACGAATCCGTACGGCCGGAACAGGCCGACTGAACAGATAACCCTGGCCCTCGGTAACCGTCCCGTCGGCACTGATCAGTTCGAGTTGCTCGTTGGTTTCGATGCCCTCGACCACAACCGACATCCCGAGGTCGGCGGACAGCCGCGCCACGCCGCGCAGCAGAGTCAACGGACGGTCCGTGTCGATTCCTTCAAGGAAGGAGCGGTCAATCTTGACCTTCTGCATCGGGAAATTGTGCAGATAGCTGAGGCTGGAATAGCCGGTGCCGAAATCATCCAGCGAGATGTGAACGCCGAGCGCACGCAATTGCGACAGGATGTCATGGGTGAGCTGGGTGTTGCGCAACAGCGAGGACTCGGTGATCTCGATCTCGAGGCGGTGCGCCGGCAGGCCCGAGACTTCGAGCGCGTAGCGGATTTCGCTCAGCACGTCGCGCTGGTGGAACTGGTGCGGCGAAAAATTGACGGCGACGCTGACGCCCTCCGGCCACTTCATGCATTCCATGCAGGCCCGGCGGAGGATCCAGCGGCCGAGATCGACGATCAGGCCCATGTCCTCGGCGACCGGGATGATGTCGATCGGCGAGACCGTGCCGCGCACTGGATGGTTCCAGCGCAACAGCGCCTCGCAGGTGGTGATCTTGCCGGACTTCAAATTGACCAGCGGTTGATAGAACAGCTCGAATTCCTCGTTGGCGAGCGCCTTGCGCAGGTCGAGCTCCAGGGTGCGGCGTGCCTCGACGGTCGCCGCCATCTCGTCGCGGAAGAAGCAGAAGGTACCGCGGCCGTCGGCCTTGGCGCGATACAGCGCCATGTCGGCATTCTTGAGCAGCGTATCGGCCCTGACGTCGCCTTCCGGCGAGGTCAGCGCGATACCGATGCTGGCCCCGATCTCGACCAGATGATTATCGATGCGGTAGCGCTCGCTCAGGCGTTCGACGATGCGGCGGGCAAGACTCGCGGCGTCCTCCGGCGAAGCGATGTTCTGCTGGAACACGACGAACTCGTCGCCGCCGAAGCGGGCGACGTAATCCTCCGGCCGCAGCATCTCGCGCAGACGATTGGCGACGGCGCACAGGAGCTGGTCGCCGCAGGGATGTCCCAACGTGTCGTTGACCTGCTTGAACTGGTCGAGGTCGACGAAGAGCAGGGCCGACAGACGTTCCGAATGCCGCGCAACCGCGAGCAACCGCTCGATTTCGTCGCGAAAACTGACGCGGTTAGGCAGTGCAGTGAGATCGTCATAGCGCGCAAGGTGGCTGATCCTGGCCTCGGCATTGCGCCTTTCGGTGACATCCTCAAGCAGCACAACCGCACCGCCGTCGGCCATGGGCTGCACGGTCCATGACAGCGAACGGTTCCTCTCCGTATCGGGATCGGATGTAATGATCTCGTTTGCCTGCGAGGTTTCGATGTCCGCAATAATCGCCTCGCCGCTAGCGGCTGAAATCGATCCCGCTTCGACGCACGCGGCGACGATGTCGCGCGCGCTGGTGCTGCCCCGTGCGAGATTGTCAGGCAGGCTCATCATCGCGGCAAAGCGGTGGTTCATCACCGCGAGCTGACCGTCGACGCGAAACATGCACAGCCCATGCGGCATGTTGTTGAGGGCCGTGTCGAACTGACCGGCGAGCGCCGCCTCGCGCTCTCGCGCGATAACGGCTCGCAAGAATATCCTGTGCAGATTGGCGGAGAGCTTCATGACGGACAAAAGAAACGCGGCACACACGACGGACATGGCCACGTAGTAGGGCGTGCCACGCAAAGCCAGCGCGATCACCGCCGGGCCGAATATCAGGGTGGCTTGCAAACGGAATATCGATTGCCTTCCGTAGGCCCTCCCCGCTCCTCCCGCGACGATCCCGGTGGTGACCGAGAGAGCGATCATGTGGGCGGTGGCGTCGTCATTGCTCAACAGCGTTGTGGAACACCATAGGCCGATCACGGTGGCCTGAATGAGCGCTCCCATCTGATAACGGTTCTGCCAGCGCGCAGCCTGTTCGACAGTCAGGACTGATCTTCGAATCTGGTACCGGTGCAAATCGAAGGCGCGTATAGCCCCCGCAAGAATGAGAAGCGGAACAAATCCCCAGATCAGCGTCTGTCCCGTCTTCAACGCGGTCAAGGATGCCGACAACGCCGAGAAGACGATGCCGGTCAGCACCGTGCCGGGCGCCTCGAACAAGGAATCGGTCAGCGCCGCCGAGGTCGTCGGCGAAACCTGCTCCTTCTCCGGCTCTACGCTCTGGCTTTCGAACTGCATCTGGGGTGTACGCGCATCCTGTCCGAGGCGTACTTTTACCCAGCTCAGGTGAAGTCTTTCTGAGGGAACATCGTTAAAGTCGAGTTGTTCTGAACCACCAACGATCCAAATACATCAACAGAAACAAAGGACTGGGAAAAGTTTGCCGGGCACAACCTGAACGAATAGTTGCCTCAGCAAAACATCTCGCAAACTTTGTCGAAAAGCGCGCGTTCGAACCATCGTGCGTCAGGAGCCAAACGTTATTGGCCCGCGGTCGAGGACAGGAGCGGCGACCATGCCGGGTCGGAAGCAAAACCCGGCGTCGGCACCTTCAGCTCGTTGCGGCCCGAGATGTCGACGGAGAACAGCGACGGTCCACTGTTGCCGCCGGGATCGCGGAAGAACATCAGCACGCGCCCGTTCGGCGAGAAGGTCGGGCCTTCGTTGTGAAAGCCCGAGGTGAGCAGCCGCTCGCCCGAGCCGTCCGGCTTCATGACTCCGATCGAGAACTGCCCGCCACCCTGCCTGGTGAAGGCGATGTAATCGCCGCGCGGCGACCACACCGGCGTCGAATAGGTGGCGTTGTTGTCGTCCTTGGAGAAGGAGATGCGCTGCGCCTGTCCGCCGCCGGCCGCCATCACATAGATCTGCGACCTGCCGCCGCGATCGGACTCGAAGCAGATGCGGGCGCCGTCCGGCGAATAAGACGGAGACGTGTCGATCGCCGGCGTGTCGGTGAGGCGCGTGGTCGAGCGCGAGCGCAGATCCATCACGAACAGGTTTGAATTGCCGCCCTGCTGCAAGCTCATGATGACGCGCTGGCCATCGGGCGAGAAGCGCGGCGCAAACGTCATGCCGGGGAAGTTGCCGACGATCTCGCGCTGCCCGGTCTCGATGTTGAAGAGATAGACCTTCGGATCGCCCTGGCCGAACTCCATGTAGGTGATCTCTTGCGAGTTCGGCGAGAAGCGCGGCGTCAGCACGAGGTCGGCGCCGCGGGTCAGATAGCGCACATTGGCGCCGTCCTGGTCCATCATCGCGAGCCGCTTGACGCGGCGCTCCTTCGGGCCGGACTCGTCGACGAACACCACGCGGCTGTCGAAATAGCCCTTCTCGCCGGTCATCCGCTCATAGATCTGGTCGGAGATGATGTGCGCGATGCGGCGCCAATATTCCGGCGACGTGAAATATTGCTGGCCGGTGAGCTGCTGGCCCGACACCACGTCCCACAGGCGGAATTCGGCCTTGAGCCGGCCGTCCGGCTGCCGCGTCATCCGGCCGGTGACCAGCGCCTGTGCGTTGATGGTCTTCCAGTTCTGGAACTGCGGCGCGGCGTCGAAATTGCTGATGCGCTCGATGAAGGCGGCCTGGTCGATCGGCGCAAACAGCCCCGAACGCTTCAGATTGTTGGTGATCACCTGGGTGACCCCGTTGCCGACGTCGGCGTCGGATGGCGAGCCCGGCACGAAGTTGGTGATCGCGATCGGGACCGGCTGAAACTCGGTGGGATCGATGCGGAGGCGCGGCTGAGGCTGCTGGGCGAGAGCACGTCCGCCCCCGAGGATCGCAAGCGTCGACCCGGTCAGGGTCATGAAGCGGCGGCGGTTCATCGATCGGACGTCATTCATCGCAAAATTCTTTTGTTCGGATGTCACAACATGTCTTTCAGGCCGAAAGTCATCGGAATGGTCTTCCAGCTCTCGTATTGCTGCTTCGGCATGAATGAATAGACCTGGCACTGCACGATGGCGCGCTTGGCGCTCTCCGCCACTGCCTGCGCGATCGAACGCGACGGCCCTCTGACCGCGACGACGATGGGCTCGGACGCCAGCGATCCGTCGATCTTCATGGGAATGTCGATATCCGCCTCGTATTGATCGGCGTCCTGCCCGTTATAGGTGGGCGTGAAGCAGCGCTTCACCGCGCCCTGGAACGCGCCGCGCCAGGTCGCGACGTTATTGGCGGCAGTGCCGGTCGCCGATCCCAGCGAAGCGGACGCATTCAGCGCTCCCCCCGTGAGCTCGTGCCGCGTCGGATCGCGCTTGTCGAGCTCGCGGGCGATCTGCGCGGGATCGAAGGTGCGCTCCTTGGGCTTCGGCTGCTGCTGCGGCTGCACCTCCGCAACCTTGGGCTCACGCGGCTTGGGCGGCGGCTTCTTGGTCTCGAGTTTCTTCTGAAGCTCGGCGATCGGATCTTCCTTGGCCGGGTCAGGCTTCTTTTCCTGCGGCTTCGGCTCTTCTTTGGGCTTGGCCTCGGCGACGGGCTTCGGCGGCTCCGGCTTCTTCTCGACCGGCTTCTCGACCGGTTTTGGCGGCGGCTCGGGCGTCGACGTCGTCTTGATCAGCTCTTTCTTCTCGGTGACCTTGCCGACGGCGTCTTCCTCGGGCTTGGCCTCGGCGACCCTTTCGACCTTGGGCTTCAGCTCTTCCTTTTTGCCGGTCTTCTGTCCCGCCATCATCTTCGCGAGCTGATCGGAGGAGATGATGTCGATCGGAAGCGACTCTTCCGCCGGCACGAAAGCCCTGCTGCTAAAGGTGAACAAGCCCCACCCCAGCACGAGGATGTGGAGGGCGATCGACGCAACGAGTGTCTTGTCGACGTTCACCTTCACCGGTCTAGGACCCCTGATCCGCTTCCGTGACGAGCGCCAGCTTCTTGAAGCCCGCGCCGGACAGGAGGCCCATCACCTTGGCCACCGTGCCGTAATCCGCCTTCTTGTCGGCGCGCAGATAGATGCGCTCCTCGAGCCCGCCGCGCGCGTCCGTGATCGCCTTCAGCTTCGGGATCAGTTCGTTGACCGCGATCTCGGCATCGTTGATGAACACCTTGCCCTTGATGTCGACGGACATCTGGATCGGCTTCTGGTCGTTCTGCTCGAGGCTCTTGGCCTGGGTCTGCGGCAGGTCGAGCGGCACGCCGACCGTGAGCAGCGGCGCCGACACCATGAAGATGATGAGCAGCACCAGCATCACGTCGACCATCGGCGTGACATTGATCTCGGCCATGACCGGCTTGCGCCGGCTGCGGCGGCCGCCGCCTCCGGACGAACTCGCGACGTTCATGCCCATGGTCTGCTGCCCAAATTGCCCGTCACATTATACATGCCGTCATACATGCCATACATGCCGTCATACATGCCGTCCGTCAGCCCCGCTCGTCGATCTGACGGGACAGGATGGCTGAAAATTCGTCGGCGAAGCCCTCGAGCCGCTGGGCCTGCCGGTTCACCTCGGAGGTGAACTTGTTGTAGAAAATAGTGGCAGGAATGGCGGCGATAAGGCCGACCGCGGTCGCAAACAGCGCTTCCGCGATGCCGGGCGCCACCACCGCCAGAGAGGTATTTTTCGACGCCGCGATCGACTGGAAGCTCGACATGATACCCCAAACCGTACCGAACAGGCCGACAAACGGGCCGGCGGAACCGACGGTCGCAAGCACCAGCAGCCGGCGTTCCAGCCGCTCGACCTCGCGCGAAATCGAGACGTTCATCACCTTGTCGATGCGCATCTGCAACCCCGCGACCGAACGCGCATGGCTCTCGAACGAGCGTTTCCACTCGCGCATCGCGGCCACAAAACAGGCTGCCATGGAATGCGTCGGCTTGGCCGACAGCGTGCGATAGAGGTCCTCGATCGACTCGCCGGACCAGAACGCCTGCTCGAAGCGGTCCATCGAGCGGCGGGTGCGGGCAAACAGGAAGATCTTGTCGATGGCGATCGCCCAGACCCAGACCGAGCAGGACAGAAGTCCCAGCATCACCGCTTTCACGATCCAGTGAGCCTGCCAGAACAGCGCGATCAGCGACACGTCGGCGGAAGCGGCAACCGGAAGGGCGGACTGAGCCACATCGGCCGGATTCATAAGCAGTATCCTCTCAAGGCGATCGTTATCCAACGTCCCCGGCAGCCAATCGCTGCCGGTTCCCCAACAGCCGCGCCAACCGGCGCAGCCGGCAAGCCCGCTCAAAGCCTGGTCTTTCTGGGGTGCAAGGCTGGTCCAAAGCCGGCCGCCTGCATTCCCTGCCAAGATGTCAAAACTAAGGGCCTCGACCCCCGAGCCTTGACCGCGGGCTTTGGGCGCGATTGTCCGCAATTACCAGAGCCCGGCGTTGGTTAATACGCGGTTACCGGGATCGAATTCGGGTGGGAGAAGGGCAGGCAGAGCAGGCGGTTGGGGCCTGCGTGCACCGCGGTTGCTCACTGCGGGCCAAAGGAACCAGCCCGCGCACCGGCGATTGTCCGGAAAATCACTTTCGGCGAGGTTTTGCCATGACCATCAACCCCAAGACGACCGCCGCCATCGGCGAGCACCCGCTCCACCCGATGCTGATCCCGTTTCCCGTCGCCTTCCTGGTCGCCGCGCCCATTGCGGATCTGGCCTTCATTGGAACCGGCGACGGTTTCTGGGCCAGAGCCGCGATGTGGCTGATCGGCGCCGGCATTGTCATGGCGCTCGCGGCCGCCGTGGCCGGCTTTACCGACTTCTTCAGCGAGCCCCGCATTCGCGACCTCGATGATGCCTGGTACCACATGATCGGCAATCTTGCGGCCGTCGTGCTGGCCCTCATCAACTTCTATCTTCGCTATGCGCAAGGTGCGGAAGCCGCGATCAAGCCGTGGGGCGTGGTGCTCTCGCTGATCGTCGTCGGCATCCTCCTGTTCACGGGATGGAAGGGCTGGGAGATGGTCTACCGGCATCACGTTGCCGTCGTGGACGCGCCGGGCCAGACCAGTTCGGAGCCGGTCGCGCCGCATCATGGCGGCGAGAACCGTCGGCACGCGGCTTGAGCGAGCGGGACGTCAGCGGCAGAACCGCGGCTACCCGCTACCACTTCTCCTTCGAGGTCCGTACGTCGAGCTCGAATGACCAGGCGCGCTCGGGCTGGCGGTAGAGGAAGGCGAAGGCGTCGACGATACCCTCGATGCTGATCAAACTGTCCTCGCGGCCTGCCGCATCGGGAAAGCGCGAAAAGATCTTGTCGCCGCCAATCGCGCCGTCAACCACGACGTGGCCGACATGGATGCCGTCCGCCGCGTATTCCTTCGCCATGGCTTGCGCCAGCGTGCGCAGGCCCGCCTTCGCTGAGTTGAAGGCGCCGTAGCCCGGCCGTCCGCGCAGCGAGGCGCTGGCGCCGGTGAAAATCAGCGTGCCAGCCTTCTTCGGCGCCATGCGGCGCACCGCCTCGCGGCCGAACAGGAACCCTCCGAAGCAGACCACGCGCCAGGCCGTCTCGAAATAGTCGGCTTCCATCTCGATGATTTTTCCCGGCGTATTGTTGCCGGCATTGTAGACGGCGAGATCGAGGCTCTCGCCGGCGGCGTCGAACAGCGCCGCGATGTCGCCCTCTTTGGTGGCGTCCGCAACGAAGGGAACGGCCGCGCCACCTGCGGTCGCGATGTCGGCCGCGACCGCCTGCAACGCGGAGAGCGTCCGGCCTGCGACGATCACCTTCAGCCCCTCGGCGGCAAAGCGCTTGCAGAGCTGCGCACCGAGCCCGCGGTCCGGCCCGACGCCGATCACGATTGCCGTCTTCATCGCACGCTCCGGAGATAATTATATGATGGATATCATGCCACAGAGAGAGCTTGGGGGCAATTGACCAAGCGCGCGGGATTGCCGACCGCGATGCGGCCGTCAGGCATTGCCGTGACGCCGTACCGCAGGTCCCGTGAGACTACGAGCTTGCATGCCAGTCGTGTGCAACCATATACTTGGTCGAGTTTCGGCTAAGGGTGTGTCGGCCAACGACATCCCAGCCGACGACGAGGGCTAGCTGCAGATTGCCACGATGGGCACGTCGACCCGGACAATCTGCACGCCCTGTGAGCGGCGACCAACTCCGCCACAACTGCTTGACCAGGGATGTACCCTCAAAACATCTCGTTCAAGACCCGCGGTGGTCCGCCACCGCCGGGATTTTCGCACGCGGGACGCGTTCGGCGCGTCCAAGCAAATTCCACACCCGCCTGATCCAAGGTCACGCTGAGCATGTCGCCCAACGCCCCCGCCGACGACCACCACGACGACATCATGTATCCCTCCGCCCTGCCGTTCCTGCTGGTCCATATCAGCTGCATCGCGGCGATCTGGACGGGAATCACCTGGCAGGCAGTCGCGATCTGCCTGTCACTGTACGTCGTGCGGATGTTTGCCATCGGCGCCGGATACCATCGCTATTTCTCGCATCGGGCGTTTGCGACCGGGCGGGTCTTCCAGTTCATCCTGGCCTGCCTCGCCCAGAGCAGCGCGCAAAAGAGCGTTTTGTGGTGGGCGGCCAAGCATCGACACCATCACCTGCATTCCGACACCGAAATCGACGTGCATTCGCCGCGTCACCGCGGCTTTCTGTACAGCCATGTCGGCTGGATCTTTCACCGGCAGCACGATGCGACCGATCTGGTGAAAGTCGGCGATCTCGCGCGCTATCCGGAGTTGATGTGGCTGCATCGGCTGGAGCTCCTGCCGGCCGCTGCACTCGGAGCGCTGTGTTTCGTGGTTGCGGGCTGGTCCGGCCTGGTGGTCGGCTTCCTGTGGAGCACGGTGCTGCTGTATCACGCGACCTTCTGCATCAACTCCCTCGCCCATGTGCACGGGCGCAAGCGCTACGTGACCGGCGACGATTCCCGCAACAACTGGCTGCTGGCCTTGTTCACCCTGGGTGAGGGCTGGCACAACAATCACCATGCCTATCAGAGCAGCGTGCGACAGGGCTTTCGCTGGTGGGAAATCGACGTGACCTATTACGTCCTGAAGGCCCTGTCCTGGACCGGCGTGGTCTGGAACATGAAGACACCGCCCGAACAGGTGCTGCGCAACGAGCAGCCGCTCGCCTCGCGGGTGATCAACCGCGCCGCGCGCGAACTGGCCGGACGGTTCGATGCACAGATGCTGGCGGATGCGATCTCATCGGCACGGCGACGCGCCGATCTGGCCCAATTGCAATGGCCGACCTTGCAGGAGATCCTCAATCGCGCCCACGAAGGCGTCGACGCGCTGACGCATCTGCATCTGCCGACAATACCGACCCGCGAGGAGTTTCTGGCCGAGGCCAAGGCGATGTTCGCGCGGACCCGATCGCTCAACGAGATCGTGGACCACGCCTATGAGCATTTCCTGACGTCGGTTCGCACGCGGCTCGCAACCGCGATCTGAAGATCGCGGCTGCCAGCCGCGGTCACGCAAAAACCAAACCGCCCGCCTGCGGGGTACGCAAGCGGGCGGCTCTGGCCATCAGGACTTTTGGGGGCGTGCGCCTGACGGCTTGAGAGATGCCTAGCTCAGGCTTAGCCTTTGCGGATCAACCCTGCGGCTGATCGCTCGGCGGCGGGGTCGGACGCGTCTTATGCTGGGCCATGAACTGGTCGAACTCTTCCTTGTCCTTGGCGTGGCGCAGACGGTCGAGGAAGTTCTTGAACTCGACCTGCTCCTCCTCGAGCCGCTGCAGCGTCTCGGTGCGATACTCGTCGAAGGCGCGGTTGCCGCTCGAGGGCGGACCAAAGCCAAAGCCGAAGCCACGGCGCTCCATGCGACCGCGCATGCGGTCCATCTTGTACTGCATCCGCTCCATCTTGTTCTGCCAGCGATCTTGGTGACTCCAGCAACCCATTTTTCTGCTCCCGAGTGTGAAAAAGAGAAGGGCAAGTCCGATCGGCCACCAGATGACAAAGCCGAGGACGGTCACGGCTATCCAGCCGGGATGCCAAGGCGTATCGAGCATGTGGGGGCGCTCATAGTGTTGGTCCGAAGGGCCGCGCCATCGATTGACATCAGCGGTGTAGGCCATTTCCCTCTCCATGACGGCATCAGCGCCGTTGTGAATGTAAATAACATTTACATAGCTAGACCATCCCGGGATTTTGTCAAGCTGGCCACCCAACAGGCCGGCCGAATTATTTGCGCAATTTTATTTCGGCTTGCCCCAAGGACCGGCGGGAGGATCGCCAGAACCGGAGGAAGCCTCCGGTGGCACCGGCGGCGGCTCGGCGCTTTTCGCCGGCGAACGGCGGTCGGTCGGGAAGCCGAGCCCGCGTAGATAGATCAGCACCTCGGCCTCTAGCAGCTCATCCGGCGACATCGGCAGTTTGCGCCGCGCGGCGTCGCCACGCGAGAACAGCGAGGCCACGCCATGCGCCATCGACCAGATGTGCAGCGCCATCATCATCGCCGGCGGCCGCGGCGCGCCTGGCGGTGCGAGCGCCGCGAGCCGCTCGGCCGCGGCGCGAATGACGTTGAAAGCACGCTCGCTGGCGGCCTGGAGCGCCGGATTGGCATCGACCGGCAGGCCCGATTCGAACATCGCGTTGTAGAAAGCGGGCTCGTCGCGGGCGAAGGCGAGATAGGCTCGGCCGACGCGCTCGAATGCCGTGACGGTATCCGGGCGCCCGTCGTCCCAAGACGCGGTCAGCCGCGCCTCGAACTGCTCGAAACCGCGCTGCGCGATCGAGGACAGCAGCTCTTCGCGATCGCGAAAATGCCGGTAAGGCGCCGCCGCGCTGACGCCGGCCATGCGCGCCGCGTCGGCAAAGGTGAAGCCGGCCGCGCCCTTCTCGGCGATCAGCCCGAGAGCGGCCTGCAACAGGGCTTCCTTCAGATTGCCGTGGTGATAGCCGCGCTCGGCGCGGCGCTCTTCCTTGCGCCAGCTCATGTGAACGGCTTTAACATGAGCCGGCGGTGAAGGTCACTAGCGCGGGCGGGATTTGATGAACCCGTATGTCCCGCAACCCCGGGGCGGTGCCTGAAGCCCTAGCTGCCCGGGATCGGAAGCACCGGCATGATCTCGACGCGTTCGCCGGGGAAGATCGCGAAGTGCGGATGGTTCTCGAACATCTTCGCCGCGGCCTCGTGCGAGGCGGCGCGGATCACGGTGAAGGCGCCCATCTCGTTGGCGATGTCGGCGACACCCTGGCCATCAACCCTCTTGGTCTTGCCCAGCGGGCCGCCCATGGCCTGGATCGCGCCCTGGTGCTTCTCGACCCAGGCTTTCCAGGCGGCCATGCCCTCCATTTCCTTTGCCTTGCGCTCCGCTTCCGACATGGCATTCCACGCGGCCATTTTCGCGCTCGTCTTGCTACCGAGGAAAACGGCGAGATAGGTATCGGTGCTCATCAGTTCGCTCCCATGGTTGACGGATTGACGAAAGCCGCGAGGCCGCGGCCGTGTTTGTTATTTCCTCTTCAAGTCCCCAAAGCCGGCGGCAACCTCCTGCACTTCCGGCGAAAAGTCGGCCATCTCCTGCACCTGCCGGATCTCGATGACCTCGTTGGCCGATGCCGGGCACTTCTTCGCCCAGGCAATCGCCTCCGCGCGCGAGGCGACGTCGATCATCCAATATCCGCCCAGGACTTCCTTGGCTTCGGTGAAGGGGCCGTCCGTGACAACAGGCACGTCGGTCGCAAACGTGACCCGCGCGCCCGTCGAGGGCGGGTGCAGGCCGTCCAGCGTGATCAGCACGCCGGCCTCGCTGAGCGCCTCGTTGTAACGCATCATCGCGGCGACGCGCTCGGGATCGAGTTGCACGTCCGCCGGTGCGGTCTCGTAACCGAGCGGGATCATCAGCATCATGAATCGCATGGAAGTCTCTTGCTGTTAAAAACGTTCGGATCGTTCCTCGCTTGTAAGACGAATGGCATTCCAAGGAACCGACAGGCGCGCGAAATTTATTTGCAGTCTCACGCCGAGGCTTGGGTTCCCCCGAGCAGGAGCAATCCGACATAGGCCGCCTCAGATACGTGGTCCCCCATTTGTGATCCCTTGCGCGTCACTGGCTAAACTGTCATGCCGCAGGCCCGAGCAATGGACCGCGCCATGACCTCCTCTCCCGCCAAAGTCGCCCTCGTGACCGGAGCCGCACGCGGTATCGGGCTTGCGACCGCGAAGAAATTCCTGGCCGAAGGCTGGCGCGTCGCGCTGCTCGATATCGAGGGCGAATTGCTCGGCCGCGCATCGGCCGAACTCGGTCAAAGCGAGGCGACGCTGGCGCTGACCTGCGACGTCTCCGACGCGGCCGCGGTCGGTGCCGCGATGACGGCGATCGAGCGGCGTTTCGGCCGGCTCGATGCGCTGGTCAACAATGCCGGGATTGCCGTGTTCGCACCCCTGATGGAGACCGCAGAGGCCGACTGGCGCCGCGTGATCGAGGTCAACCTCACCGGCCCGTTCCTCTGCACGAAGGCCGCGGTGCCGTTGATGCGCGACAACAATGGCGGCGCCATCGTCAACATCACCTCGATCTCGGCGGTGCGCGCCTCGACGCTCCGCTCGGCCTACGGCACCAGCAAGGCCGGGCTCGCGCACCTGACGAAACAGCTCGCGGTGGAGCTCGCATCGCTCAACATCCGCGTCAATGCCGTGGCACCAGGGCCGGTCGACACCGCCATGGCGAAGCAGGTGCACACGCCGGAAATCCGCGCCGACTATCACGACGCCATCCCGCTCAACCGCTACGGCCTGGAAGCGGAACTCGCGGAGGCGATCTACTTTCTATGCTCAGGAAGCGCGAGCTATATCACCGGCCAAATTTTGGCCGTTGATGGCGGCTTCGATGCTGCGGGTATCGGTCTGCCGACGCTGCGGGGCCAGCGGCGCAACGGTTAGGAGTGCTGCATGCAATGCCCCGCGTTCGTCACGATGATCACGCTGGCGACTGCGCTGTTCAGCTCCACGCCCGCGTCCGCTGAGGTCCGCATCATCCAGAGTCCGGGCGGACAGGTCGGACCGTTCCTTGATTTGTTCGAGAAGGTGCGCGATAGCGGCGAACGCGTCGTGATCGACGGGCCGTGCCTGTCCGCCTGCACGCTGGTGCTAAGCATCGTGCCGGGCGAGCGCATCTGCGTCACCCGGCGCGCAGTGCTTGGCTTCCATGCGGCGCGCTCGCTCGACCGGCGCGGACGCTTCTATGCCGAACCCGAGGCCTCCGACGCCGTGCTGCAAGCCTATCCCGGTCCGGTGCGCGACTGGATCAGCCGGCGCGGCGGCCTGACATCGCGCTTGCTTTTGCTCAGAGGCCGCGACCTCGCTGCCATCTATCCGCGCTGTCGATGACGATTCGAGGACTGGGGCCTCGGAACTTTCGTGCTAGCCGCGCGGCTGTTCTTCTAAAAGAAAACAGCCTGCATGATTGGCGCCAGCTTGATGCTGGCGCAGATCAGCATTCCCCAGAGAGCAAGATTAATTTGTAGCGCCGCCGCCATCGGTCGCTCCCTTCCAAGTCACGTCCACCCAAGATTGTATCTTTTGTGGTAATAGAATAAGCGATTCTGAGGTGGATTTTACAGCCTAATATTTCGCCAATTGTTGTGCGATGCGATGAGCGTCGCAATCCAAGTTCCCGGCATCGGTGCAGGGGACGGCACCATCGCGATTCGACGCGACGCCCTCTCTCGTAAATTAGAAAGAGAGAGCGTCGCGGCTCAACGCTTTACTCGGGCGATCACGCCCGTCCTCACGTCCCTTCCGCCGGGCAGTTCACCATCCAGGGGATGCCGAACTTGTCGACGCACATGCCAAATCCCTTGGCCCAGAAAGTCTTGCTGAAGGGCATGGTGACGGTGCCGCCATCGGCGAGCGCGTTGAACTTGCGCTCGGCATCGGCGACCTCGGTGACCGTCAACGAAATCGAAAACCCCTGCGGCTTCTCAACATGTTCCGGCGGCGCATCGGACGCCATCAGCACGCTGCCGTCCGGCAGCGACATCCGCGCATGCATGATCATGTTCTCGCGGCCGGGCGAGGGCCGCATGTCCGGCGGCCCCTCGGAGGCACGCATTATCATCTCGATCTTGCCACCGAGAACCTTGGCATAGAAGTTGAACGCAGCTTCGCAGGTGTCCTGATAGAACAGATAGGGATTGAGCATCGTTTCTCTCCTTGTCGTAGAGCTTTTTACTTCTCCGTGAGCTTCTTGAGGCTGGCGAGACCGGCCTCAAAATCCTTGCCGATCATGCTGTCCATGTTGACAAAGACCTGCATCAGCTTGGACAGGAACGGGGCCGGACCGTACATCGCCCACGTGACCAGTGTTGCATCGCCTTGCGGCACAAAGGTGAACTCGGCGATGTTGTGGCCCTCGAAGGGACGCTCGAAATCGAGCTTGATGCGCAGTTTCGACGGCGTGCTCGCCTCGAGGATCTCCATCTGGCCGGCACCGACATTGTTGTTGCCGTCCCAGGCATAGGTCGCGCCCTTTCCCAGCGCGGTTCCGCCGAAGCTGCGCTTCATGGCGGGGTCGCGACCCTCGTAGGGCGACCAGCTGGTCCAGAAGTGGAAATCGGCGACCATCGGATAGATGGCATCGGCCGGCGCCTTCACGGCGAGCGAGCGCTCGACGCGAAAATTGTCCGGCTTGGTCAGCGCGAAGACGAAGACGGCGGCGATCCCGGCCGTGAGCACGACGGTGACGATGGCAACAGCTTTCAGCATGAATGGCTCCCTGGACACGGGCCTAGGACGAAGCGGATTGCGTAAGTCCGACACGTCTGCACGAATCTTTTCGCCGTGGCCCGGGATGACGCCGTGGCAACAGAGACGCCCTATGTCGCCTTCGCACCTTTCCGGGTGTTTCCGTTGCCATCCTTCGGCTGGCTATCCCGGATCAGGCGATCGATGTGCATGCGGATGTGGGCGGCCTCCGCCGACGTATTGGCCAGCGCGATGGCGCGGTCGAAGGCGACGCGCGCTTCGTCATTGCGCCCGAGCTGCATCAGGAAGGCGCCGCGCACGCCGTAGAAATGGAAATAGTTGGCGAGTTTTGGCGCCAGAGGCTCGATCAGATCGAGCGCCGCCTGCGGCCCGCGCACCTTGGACACCGCGACCGCGCGGTTAAGCGTCACCACCGGCGAGGGCTGCATCAGCTCCAGCGCGCCGTAGAGCAGGTCGATCTGGGACCAGTCGGTCTCCTCCGGCGTGGCGGCGCGCGCATGCAGCGCGGCGATCGCGGCTTGGATCTGATAGGGTCCGCTGCGGTGATGACGCATCGCCTTGTCGATCAGCGCCAGACCCTCGGCGATCATGGTGCCGTTCCACAGCGAGCGGTCCTGGTCATCCAGCAGAATGAGCGAGCCGTCCTCGGCAAAGCGCGCTGCGCTGCGTGCATGCTGCAACAGCAGCAACGCCGCCAGTCCCATGATCTCCGGCTCGCTCTGGAACAGCCGCAGCAACAGCCGCGCCAGCCGGATCGCCTCCTCGCACAGCGGCTTTCTGATTTCGGCGGTGTCGCCGCTGGCCGAATAGCCCTCGTTGAAGATCAAATAGATCATCGCCGCGACGCCGGCGAGCCGCTCCGAGCGCTCGACCGCGCCGGGCGTCTCGAACGGCACGCCGGCATCCGCGACCCTCGCCTTGGCGCGGGTAATGCGCTGCTCCATCGCCGCGTCCGAGACCAGGAAGGCCCGCGCGATCTGCTTCACGGTCAGGCCGGAGACGATGCGAAGCGCGAGCGCGATCTGCTGCGTCGCCGGCAGCTGCGGATGGCAGCAGATGAACATCAGCCGCAAGATATCGTCGCGATAATGCGAGCCGTCGAGGCGTTCGGCAAGTGCGCCTTCGGCGTCGTCGAGATCGGAGATCGCCTGATCGTCCTCCGGCAACGGCTGCTGCTTGCGGGTGCGGCGCACCTCGTCGATCGCGACGTTGCGGCCGACCATGATCAGCCAGGCCGCGGGATCGCGCGGCGGCCCGTTCTGCGGCCAAGTTTTCAGCGCGCGCAAGGACGCGTTCTGGAAGGCTTCCTCGGCGGTATCGAGATCGCGGAAATAACGGAGCAGCGCGCCGACCGCCTGAGGTCGCGCCGAGGTCAGCGCGGTCTCGATCCAGCCGGTATCAGCTTCGCTCACGTCAGATTTCCTCCGGGCCTGAACACGCCCACGGGGCGCACCTCATAGGCGCCGCCGGGATTGGCCGCGCCGAGGTCGCGCGCGACATCGAGCGCCTCGTCAAGGTTCTTGCAATCGACGATGTAGAAGCCGAGCAACTGCTCCTTGGTCTCGGCATAGGGGCCGTCTATGACCAGCGGCGGCTCCTCCTTGCGCAGCGTCGCGGCTGCCGTGGTCGGCAACAGCCGCGCCACCGGGCCGAGCCGACCCTCCTTGGTGAGCTTGTCCTGCACCACGGCGAGCTTCTTCATCACCGCGTCGTCCTGGTCCTTGCTCCAGGAGCCGACGAAGTCCTCGTCATGGTAGCAAAGGATCGCATAAAGCATGGGCAGCACCTTCCCCGAACACTTGTTTTGAAGACGATCCAATATGCCCCGGCCCGACAGGGCTGCGGAAAAAATTTGCAAGAAAAAACCGGTGGATCGTGCCAAGGAGAGCCCTGAAACGGAACCCGACGAGGCGCTTCGAATGAGCAAAGGCACACTGGCCGTCCTGATCAACAGCACGCAGCAGAACTGGCTGCCGGAGCGTTGGAAGGCCCGGTTCGAGGCAGTCTGCGGCGACCGCGGCGTGGTGCTGCTGCCCGATGCCGGGCTCGATCCGGCGGAGGTGCACTATGCCGCGGTGTGGAAGCCGGTGCCGGGCGATCTCAAGGCATTCCCGAACTTGCGCGCGATCTTCAATCTCGGCGCCGGCGTCGATGCGCTGATGGCGGATAACAGCCTGCCCGACGTGCCGCTGGTCCGCGTCGCCGTGCCCGATCTCACCAACCGCATGACCGAATATGTCGTGCTGCACGTCTTGATGCACCACCGTCAGGAGCTTTATCTGCGGCAGTCGCAGCGCGAGAAGCTCTGGGCGCCAAGGTATCAGTGGCCGGCGAGCGCGGTCACGGTCGGCGTGATGGGGCTGGGCACGCTCGGCGCCGATGCGGCCGACGTGCTGCGGCGGCTCGGCTTCCGTGTGTCCGGCTGGAGCCGCAGCCCGCGCACGATCGAGGGCGTCGAATGCTTCCATGGCGCGGCGCAGATCGACGCGTTCCTGGGCGCGACCGACATCCTGGTCGCCCTGTTGCCGCTGACGCCGGACACGCACGGCATCCTCAATCGCGACGTTTTTACCAAGCTCAACCGCAACAGCCCGCTCGGCGCGCCCGTGCTGATCAATGCCGGCCGCGGCGGCCTCCAGAACGAAGCCGATATTCTGGCCTGCCTCGACGACGGCACGCTCGGCGCCGCCTCGCTCGACGTCTTCGTAGAGGAACCACAGCCAAAGGACAGCCGGTTCTGGACCCACCCGAAGGTGCTGCTGACGCCGCACAACGCTGCCGACACCGACGCGGATGCGATCTCGGCCTACGTCGCCGAGCAGATCGCGCGGTTCGAGGCGGACGGCGCGCTGGAGAATGTGGTGGACCGGGGAAGAGGGTATTAGGGCTCACCGGCATTACACATTCGATGTCGTCCCGGCGAAGGCCGGGACCATAACCACGGGGTGTAGTTTGGCGAAGAATCGCAGTTCGGTACTGCGACCGACCACTATCGATAGATGCCGCGGTATGGGTCCCGGCCTTCGCCGGGACGACACCGACGTTTTGGCCAATAGCTAGGACGGCTCGAACACCCCGTTCCCACTCCCTGTTCACCCTCTCTTAGCGAGAAGTTGATAGTCGTTCTTAACCAATGCTCAAAGAACGAGTCGGACATGCCGGTGACGCTTGGCCTCAGGATGCGGATCACGGTTGCGCTGGCGGCGACGGCGGCGGCGACCGCCCTGTTTGCCGTGCTTGGGGCGATGTGGATCATCGCGGGGATCATCGACCGCGCCGACCAGCGCGAGCTGCGCAGCCATTATGATGCGCTGCTGTCGCGGATTTCGGAAGAGTCCCACCGCGCCGCCGCCATGAGCGCGGTGGTGGCCGCAATGCCGGCGACGCAGGAGGCGATGGCCAAGCAGGATCGCAGCTCCCTGGTCGGACTGTTCGGGCCGGTGTTTGCCGCGACCAAGTCGGAATACGGCGTCGAGCAGTTCCAGTTCCATACGCCGCCCGCGACCTCCTTCCTACGCGTGCACCAGCCCGCCAAATTCGGCGACGACCTCTCCACTTTCCGCAAGACTGTTGTCGACGCCAACCAGGAGCACAAGGTCGTGGTCGGCCTCGAGGGCGGCCTCGCAGGGCTCGGCATCCGCGGCGTGGTGCCGATCGCGCAAGCCGGCAAGCATCTCGGTTCGGTGGAGTTCGGCCTGACCTTCGGCCAGTCATTCCTCGACGACTTCAGGGCCAGTCGCCACGTCGACATTGCCTTCCATCTCGCCGACGGCGGCGGCTTCAAGCTTTTCGGCGGCACGCTGAAGGGCAAGAGCTTCTTCGAAGCGGCTGATTACGGCCGCGCCACCGGGGGCAGCTTCACGGTGCGGCAAGCGAAGCTCGACGGCGCGCCGGTCGCGGCGCTGCTCGGGCCCATCAGGGATTTCTCCGGAAAACCGCTTGGCGCCGTCGAACTGGTGATGGACAACGCCGATTACGAAGCGTCCGCCGATCGCGCCTGGATATTGGCGATGGGAATTGCCGCTCTCGGCCTGATCCTCGCAGCGATCGTCGGCTATCTCATCGCCCGCAGCATCTCGCGGCCGATCCTGTCGATCACGACCGCCATGCGCGAGCTTGCGAACGGACGGCTCGAGGTCGTGATCCCCGCCAGCAAGGCGGATGACGAGGTCGGCGCGATGGCGAAGGCGGTCGCGGTGTTCCGCGACAACGCGCTGAACTTCAGCAAGCTTCAGGCCGAACAGGCCGACGCCAAGGCGCAGTCCGAATCGGAGAAGCGCCGTGCGTTTGCCGCGCTCGCCGACAATTTCGAGGCCAGCATCCGCGACGTCGTCACCACCGTGTCGGCAGCCGCGGTCGAGATGGAGCACACCGCGCGCTCGATGTCGGCCATCGTCGAGCAGTCACGGCAGCAGACCCGCACGGTGTCGTCGGCCTCGGCGCTCGCCTCGGAGAACGTGCAGACGGTGGCGGCCGCTGCCGAAGAGCTGTCCTCGTCGATGACCGAGATCAGCCGGCGGCTTGCCCATGCGACCGAAGTGGTCGGCAAGGCCGCGAGCGACGGACGGCAGTCGAATGCGCGCGTGCAGAGCCTGGCCGAGGCAGCCCAGAAGATCGGCGACGTGGTCTCCTTCATCAGCGGCATCGCGGGGCAAACCAATTTGCTGGCGCTCAATGCCACCATCGAAGCGGCGCGCGCGGGCGAGGCCGGCCGCGGCTTCGCGATCGTCGCCTCCGAGGTCAAGGCGCTGGCAACCCAGACCGCAAAGGCCACCGAGGAGATCGGGGCGCAGGTGACGGCCGTGCAGGGCGAGACCAGTGGCGCCGTGGAAGGCATCCAGTCGATCTGCGCGACGATCCAGCAGGTCGACGAAATCTCGGCGGCGATCGCGGCCGCGGTCGGCCAGCAAGGCACGGCGACCCAGGAGATCGCGCAGAACGTCCAGCAGGCCGCGGCCCGCACCGGCGAAGTCTCGCAGAACATCGCCGGTGTCACCGACGGCATCGCCGCCACGGGCACGGCGGCCGAGGAAGTGCTGGGTTCGGCGGTCGAGTTGTCCAGGCAGTCGCAACGGCTGCGCGATGAGGTCGACCGCTTCCTCGCGCATATCCGCGCGGCATAACGGTACGTGATCGCGCTGCTAACGTATGTCGTCCCGGCGAAGGCCGGGACCCATACCGCGTGATGCCGCGATGGTCTTCGGTACGAGGAGCTTGAACCCTCAATCCCTGTGGTTATGGGTCCCGGCCTTCGCCGGGACGACTCGACCGTTAGCGCCAGCTCCCACCATCAGATCAATCGCCCCGGTCACGATTGCCTCCAGTTCCTTCCGCGGCACTCGGACGCGGGAACGGACGGCGATCGAGTGCACTGTTGCCGAAGCGAGTTGCGCCAGCACGGCGGGGTCGGCGCTATCCGGCAATTCGCCCTTTTCCTTGGCGCGGCGGAAGCAACTGGCGAAAGCCTTGTCGAGTTCGGAGAGGCCGTCCAGCACCATGGCGCGGATATCGGGATCACCCACGGCTTCAGAGGCCGCGGTGACCACCGTGAAGCAGCCGCGCGGCCCCGTGTCGCCGGAGAGATAGATGTTCAGTGCGGAGGCGAAAATGCGTTCCAGACGCTGGCGCAGCGGCATCTCCTCGCGAAAGATCTCGCGCATCGAGGCGCGCGCGTCATCGCGGTAGCGCTGGTAGCTCTTGATGTAGAGCTCGCGCTTGTCGCCAAAGGCGCCGTAGAGGCTCGGCCGGTTCATGCCGGTCGCTTCGCTGAGATCGTCGAGCGAGGTGGCGGCAAAACCCTGGGTGCGGAACAGATCGAGCGCCTTGCGGAGCGCGACGTCGGGTTCGTAGGCACGCGGGCGGCCGCGGCGCTTCGGCTGCTCGGATGCCGCTGCAGGCGGTCCCTTTGATTTTTGTACCATCTCGCAATTAATCCTTGACCCTCGATATAATATGCAAGATAGTACAAAAATCAATCTGGCCAGGTTGAACTCTGAAGAAACACCCAGGGATTTGCCCAAGGAGGCCACAGATGGACGTCTATTTTTCGCCGCTCGCCTGTTCGATGGCGACCCGCATCGCGTTGTACGAAGCCGGCGCCGAAGCGAATTATCTCGAAGTCGATCCGCCGACCAAGACAGTGCTGAACGACGGCTCCGATTTTCGCGCCGTCAACCCGATCGGCCTGGTGCCGACGCTGCGCACCGACGACGGCGTGGTGCTGACCGAGAACGCCGCGATCCTGCAATATGTCGCCGACTTTTTCCCGCAGTCCGGCATCGGCACGCGACCCGGGATCGATCGCACGCGCCTGCATCAATGGCTCTGCTTCATCGGCACCGAACTGCACAAGGGCCTGTTCGTGCCCGTGCTCGACCGCAAGGCGCCCCAGGAAGCCAAAGCCTACGTGCTGGAGAAGAACCTGTCGCGGCTCGACTATCTCGACAACTACCTCAAGGGCCGCGACTTCCTGCTCGATCATTTCAGCGTCGCGGATGCGTATCTCGTCACGGTCATCAATTGGACCATGGCGACCCCGCCGATCGATCTGGCAAAATGGCCGAACGTGAAGGCTTACTACGAGCGCCATCGCCAGCGGCCGTCGATCGCAAAGGCCATCGCGGAAGAGTTCG
This sequence comes from Bradyrhizobium sp. Kon10, assembly GCF_055807395.1. Taxonomy (NCBI): domain Bacteria; kingdom Pseudomonadati; phylum Pseudomonadota; class Alphaproteobacteria; order Hyphomicrobiales; family Nitrobacteraceae; genus Bradyrhizobium; species Bradyrhizobium sp. Kon10. The sequence continues at coordinate 179,529 of NZ_JBVVOZ010000011.1, forward strand.
AACTGTACAAGGCGGAGCAGGCGCGGAAGAAGGCGGCGGCGTAAGGCCAGCCCATCAATGGCAACGTCCCGGCCGCCAGGGGCGGGACGTTGGCGCGTTACCGCGCGTATCCGTAAACCGCAGCCGCATTGTCGACCGACACGAGGCCACTCTCGACGTCGTCCTTGACCGCCGCGCGATCGCGCTCGGTCGGTGCACCGATGCCGGCGCCGCCGGGCGTCAGGACCACCAGACGGTCGTCCGCCGGCACCTGCTGAAAACCCTTGCCGCGCAGCTTCTTTCCGGATTTCAGGCCGACATAGCCGGCCTCGCCGTCAAGGCCTCCGTCGCGGCCGCGCGGCGGATGATCGATGCGGTCGAATGCAGCGAGAATATCGAACGGCGCATCGACGCCGCTGCCGACCTCGATGATCTGGCCGAGGCCGCCGCGGCTGCGCCCTGCCCCGCCGGAATCCGGACGCAGCTCCTTGCGCCAGAAGATCAACGGCGTCTGCGTCTCCGCGATCTCGACCGGGGTGCCGCGCACGCCGCTGGGATAGGCGGTCGCCGACAGGCCGTCCTTCGCAAAGCGCGCACCGGTGCCGCCGTTGCTGGTGACCGCCATGGAGAATCCGTAGTTGCCGCCGGCGCCGCTTCGCGTCTGTCCGCGAACGTTGAGATTCCACAGGCAGGAGGTGCCTTCGGCCGGGACGCGCTCGGGGATGATCTGTCGCAGACAGCCGAACACGACGTCGGGCAGCATCTGGCCGATGATGTGGCGCGAGGCGACCGGCGCCGGCTTCGGCGCATTCAGGATTGCACCCGCAGGCGCGGACACCGTCAACGGCGAGAGCGAGCCGGCGTTGTTCGGGATCTGCGAGGCGACGACGCAGCCGAGACCGAACACGGTATAGGCCGTGGTGTAGGAGAGCGGCACGTTGATGCCGTACCTGGACGCGGCCGAAGTGCCGTCGAAATCGACGTGAATGCCGGCATCCGAGATCGTCAGCGTCGCCGCCAGCGTGACCGGGGCGTCGTAGCCGTCAACCACCATGCTGTTGCGCCAGCTGCCCTTCGGCAATTTTGCGATCTCGGCCAGCACCGCCTCGCGCGAGCGGTCGCAGATGTAGTCGCCGAGTTCGTCGAGCGTGTCGATGCCGAACGCGGTCATCATCTCGACCAGCCGCTCGCAACCGACATCGTTGCAGCCGGCGAGCGAATAGGTGTCGCCCTCGGTATCGATCGGCAGCCGCGTGTTGGTGCGGATCATCGCTATCAGCGTCTCGTTGACGATGCCCTGGTCGATCAGCTTCAGCATGGGGATGTAGAGCCCCTCCATGAACACGTCGGTGGCGTCGGGCCCGAAGCCGATACCGCCGATGTCCATGAGATGGCTGGTGCACGAGAACAGCGCCACCAACTTGCCGTCCTTGAAGCAGGGCGTGGTGACCACGAAATCGTTGAGATGACCGGTGCCCATCCAGGGATCGTTGGTGATGTAGGCATCGCCTTCTCTCATCGTCTGAAGCGGGAAGTGGGCGATGAAGTGCTTGACCGATTCCGCCATCGAGTTGACGTGACCGGGCGTGCCCGTCACCGCCTGTGCCAACATCCGCCCCTTGAGGTCGAACACGCCGGCGGAGAGGTCGCCGCATTCGCGCACAATCGGGCTGAAGGCGGTGCGCAGCAGCACCTGCGCCTGCTCTTCGACCACGGCGATCAGCCGGTGCCACATGATCTGGAGATCGATTAGGCTCGCGCCGCTTGGCTTGCTCATGGTCACGCCGCCTTCCGTTCCATGACGATGCTGCCGGCACCGTCGATATGGGCGTCAAAACTGGTGGAGACAAAGGTCGAGGTTTCGTCCTCCGCGATCACGGCAGGGCCGGCAATGGTCGCGCCGGGCGCCATATCCTCGCGCCGATAGAGCGGGATATCGATCACCTCCCCTGCCCGGCCGTCGAAGAATTTTCGGCTGCCGGAGGCCTTGCCAGCGGGCATCCGTGCCACATCGGCGACGCGGGCTGGATTGCGCGCCTCGGTGGTCGCGAGCACCGACCAGCTCAACACCTCGATCGCGGCGCCCGGGATCGATCGTTCGAACATCGCCGCATAGTCGGCCTCGAACGTCTCGCGAAGGCCCGCGAGATCAGCCGGCGTCAGCCGCCGGTTCGGCAGCTCGATCGCGATCTCGTGGCCCTGGCCGACATAGCGCATGAAGGCGGCGCGGCGTTCGTGTACCGGCGCGCCGGCGGCACCGGGCTCAACCAGCACACGCGCCTCGGCCGCCATCTCCCGAAGCAGATCCGAGACCGCGTCGGTGTCGAAATCGTCGAGCCGGACGTGACGGCTGCGCACCAGCTCATAGGCAATCGGAGCCGCAAGAAATCCAACCGCCGAGCCGACGCCCGCATTCGACGGCACGATCACCCGGGAGACGCCGATCTTCTCGGCGACGCGCGCCGCATGCAGCGGTGCGGCGCCACCGAACGCAATCAACGTGTGCTCGCCGACCACGGCACCGCGCTCGACCGCATGCACGCGCGCCGCGCTCGCCATGTTCTCGCAGACGACCTCGTGCACGGCATAGGCTGCCGTTTCCGCCGACAGGCCCAGCGGCTCACCGACGCTGCTCAACAGCGCCCGTTTCGATAGCTCCGGGTCGAGCTTCATCGTGCCACCCGCAAAATCGTCGGGATCGATCATGCCGAGGGCTACGTCGGCATCCGTCACGGCCGGGCGCTGGCCGCCGCGGCCGTAGCAGGCCGGGCCCGGTTCGGACGAGGCGCTCTCCGGACCGACGGTGACGCGCTTCATGGCGTCGACATGCGCGATCGAGCCGCCGCCGGCGCCGATCTCGACCATCTCGATCACGGGAATCCGGACCGGCAGGCCGGAGCCTTTGAGGAAACGCGCGGCACGATCGACCTCGAACACGCGCGAGGTCTCGGGCTGATAGTTTTCGATCAGGCAGATCTTTGCGGTGGTGCCGCCCATGTCAAAGGAGAGCACCTTGCTCTCGCCGAGCCGTGCCGCGATCTGCGCCGCGAAAATGGCGCCGCCGGCCGGGCCGGATTCGACCAGCCGCACCGGAAACCGCCGCGCCGTCTCGAGCGAGGTGACGCCGCCGCCGGAGGTGACGAGATAGATGGCGCCGCGGTACTGCTCGATCTGCAAGGCATCGGACATGCGGGCGAGATAGCCGTCGATCAGCGGCTGCACATAGGCGTTGGCCACGGCGGTCGAGGTACGCTCATATTCACGGATTTCCGGACACACGGCCGAGGACACGGTCAGCGAGATGCCGGGGATCTCCTCTGCCAGGATCGCAGCCGTGCGCCGCTCGTGCTCGGGATTGGCGTAGGAATGCAGGAACGCGATCGCAACGCTCTCGATGTTCAGCGCACGCAATTTCGGCGCCAGCGCACGCACAGCGGCCTCGTCGAGCGGGAGACGGACCGCACCGTGCGCGTCGATGCGCTCGGGCACGGTGAAGCGCAGATTGCGCGGCGCCAGCGGCTTCGGCTTGTCGATGCTGAGATCGTACTGGTCGTAGCGGCTCTCGGTGCCGATATCGAGCACGTCGCGGAAGCCGTCCGTCGCGATCAGCGCTGTCTTCGCGCCGCGCCGCTCGATGATTGCGTTGGTGGCGAGCGTGGTGCCGTGGATGAAGACGTCGATGTCGCTGAAATGCGCACATGCATCGCCCAGAATGAGACGCATTCCGTCCAGCACCGCTTCCTCCGGCCGGGTCGGCGTCGTCAGCAGCTTGCGGGTCTTGCGCATCTCACCCACATCGAGCACGATATCCGTGAATGTGCCGCCGATATCGACCGCAAGCCGCACCTCGGCTCCCTCAAGCATTCCAAAGCTCTCCGTGCTGATCGTCAAATTGCGCGAAAACCGCAGCAATTCTCATACCAGCGACGGCGCCGATGGTGAAGCGCGTGGCACCTATGCGGCGGAGCGAGTGCCGTTGGTGCACTCACAGCAGGAATGCAAGCGCCGCTTGGCGGCGGCGCGCTAGCCTTTCGCGTTGGCGCCAAGTGCCGTCACGGCCAGCTCTGACTGACGCTCGCGAACGAATTGCTCAAAGGTCTTGGGTTTGGTGCCGCCAATTTCTTCGATGGCGTCGGTCACGGCGAACCGGGTGGTCCCGGGCGAAAGCGCAGCGGCCCGGAGCGCCTTCCACAACGAGGAGAGATGCTCGACCGCATGCGAATTCCAGCGTCGCGCGAGAACCTCGCTCCGCCACTCCTCGTCGGTGACTTCCTCATAATGGATGTCCCTGTTGAAGACCCGGGCGAAGGCGCCGACGATGTCCGCGACGGAGTTGACGCTTCCTAGAACGGGATATGCGGTTCCTGCGGCCCTCTCGGGGCCGGTGAGCAGGCCCACAGCGATCCGCGCGACGTCTTCGGCCGAGATCATCGGCAGAATGGTGCTTTCATTCCCGAGCGGCAGTCGGATCGCACCGCGGGCCGGCAAGCTCGCGCCAATCAGACGCGCCACCGTCTCGTAGAACACGGCAGCCCGGAGGTGCAGCGGGCCGACACCTGCCCACTCGAACACCTGTTCTGCCAGGTAGTTCTGCCTCATGCGCGGCGTCGGCGCGTCGATCGACGACCGATACATTACGAGATTGACGAGCCGGGACACACCATGCCTGCGCGCGGCGAACGCCATGCCTGCGGTGGCGTCAGCCAGTCCGTCCTGGACCGGATAGGCAAAGTAGATCGACGAAACGTCCCTTACTGCCTGTTCGACAGACCGGGCATCGAGGAAATCGCCGACGAAGATTTCAGCACCGAGTGATTTCAGGCGATCGGACCGTTGGTCGATTTGGCGCACAAACGCACGGACCCGCACACCGCGTGCCAGCAGCATCTCGGAAACATGCCGACCGGTGCTGCCCTGGATGCCACCCGCTGCCGAGGTCACGAGGATTGTCTTCGTCATCACAACGATCCTTTACTGCCGGAGTCGGCCTTGGTACGATCAAGTACCACGCTGCCAGCGATATGGTACTAACCAGTACCGAGTCAAGCGAAAAGAATGCGCCGATGAGTCCGAGAAAGAAGCCGCCCGAGAACGACGCTGAAGGCGCCGGGATCCGGAACAGGATCCTGGGCGCGGCCTTTTCCGCGTTCATGGAGGGCGGCTATGCGCAGACCAGCACGCTGGAGATTGCAACGCGCGCACGGGTTTCGAAGAGGGAGCTCTACGCGCTCTTCGGCAACAAGGAAGCGATGCTGGTCGCATGCATCACCGAACGGGCCCAGCGGCTCCAGGCACCGCTCGATCTACCGGCGCTGCGCGACCGGGAAAGCCTCGCCAAGGTGCTGACCGCGGTGGGAACAACTCTCCTGACAGAGGCGACCGATCCGGTCGTCGTCGCCATGTTCCGGCTGGCCATATCCGAGGCAGTGCAGGCGCCAAAGGTTGCACAGGCGCTGGATTCGATGGCTCGCAAGCCCATGCGTGATTCACTCCGCCTGATCATGCAAAACGCCAAGTCAGCAGGACTTGTTGCTGGAGATGCCGACGCAATGGTTCAGCAATTTTGGGGGCTGCTGTGGGGCGATCTGTTGACCGGTCTGCTGCTTCAGGCGACCAGTCGCCCCAGTGCCGGCGAGATCGCGCGGCGGGCGAGCGATACGTCGTCGGCATTCCTGCGGCTTTATCCGGAGCCAAGCTGACCGCGATGCGAGCCGCATCCCCTCTCGAGTAGGCGGTTTGGCGTGGCCTCAGAGCAGGAATGCAAGGGCTGCTTCGCAGCGCTCCTCGACCTTGAGCGTCAGCAGATCGTCGGCGCGGGTGCGTCCGAGATTGACTGCGGCGATCGGGATCTGCCGCTGCGCGGCGGCCCGCACGAAGCGGAAGCTGGAATAGACCATCAGCGACGAGCCGACGATCAGCATCGCATCGGCCTGCGCCAGATGATCCTGCGCGGTCGCGACCACGTCGCGCGGCACGTTCTCGCCGAAGAAGACGACGTCGGGCTTGAGAATGCCGCCGCAGGATTCGCAGGCCGGCACCGTGAAGTACGAGAAATCCACGTGCTCCAGATCGGCATCGCCGTCCGGCGCGTCCGCGGCATCGAGCCCCAGCCACTCCGCATTGGCGCGGCTGAGTGCATCCTGGAATTCGTGACGCGGCGTCTTGCCGCCGCATCCCATGCAGCGGACGAGGTCGAGCCGGCCGTGCAGATCGATCACCCGCCGGTGGCCGGCGGATTGATGCAGGCGGTCGACGTTCTGGGTCAGCAGCATCCCGCACCGCCCGCCGGCCTCGAGCCGAGCCAGCGCATGGTGCGCGTCGTTCGGGCGGGCCTGGCCGAACCGCCGCCATCCGATCAGGCTGCGCGCCCAATAGCGTTGCCTCGTACGCTCTTCCGACATGAAAGCCTGGAAATTGACCGGCTGGGTCCGCTTCCAGTTGCCCTGGCTGTCGCGATAATCGGGAATGCCCGAATTGGTGCTGCAGCCGGCCCCGGTCAGCACGAACAGATTTTCGTGCCGTTCGACGAAATCCTGGAGCGGATGATTGGCCATGGCGCAGATGTAGTCGCCTTGGCCCGCCTTTACCAGATGCGCCCGTGCAGCGGGCTAACTTGCCCAGTTGTCGCGAAACTCGGGAAACAGCGTCAGGCCGCCGCAGGCATAGATCGTCTGCCCCGTGATGTAGCTCGCATCATCCGAGGCGAGGAAGGCGAACACGGCGGCGATCTCTTCCGGCGTGCCGACGCGCCCGAGCGGAATGTGGCTTGCGACGTTGGCGCGCTTTTCAGCGTCGCCGGTCCAGGCCGCGTTGATCGGCGTATCGATCGCCCCCGGTCCGACCGCGTTGACCCGGATGCCGCGGCCGGCGAATTCGAGCGCCAGTGTGCGCGTCAGATTGGCCATGCCGCCCTTGCTGATCGAATAAGCGAGATAGCCGGGCTTCGGGATGATCTGGTGAACGCTGGAGCAGTTGATGATGCTGCCGCCTCCGCCGCGCGCGACGAAATGCGCCAGCGCCTTCTGCGCGCAAAGCACCGCGCCATTCAGATTGACGTCGATGATGCGGCGATAGGTTTCGATGTCGAGCGCCTCGCTCGGCGACTCCTTTTGGAAGCCGGCGTTGTTGACGAGGCAGTCGAGACGCTTCCAGCGCGCCAGGACGGTCTCGAACATCACGGCGACCTCCTGCTCCTTGCTGACGTCGGCCTTCACAATGACATGATCGAGCTTGCCATGGCTGCGATCGATCGAGGCCGTCCGCGCAAGCGCGAGCGTCTCCTCCGCTCTTTGGGGATGATCGAAATAGTTGATGGCGACGGTCGCGCCTTCCTGAGCGAGCCGGATGGCGACGGCGCGCCCGATGCCCTGGGAGGCGCCGGTCACCAACGCATATCGACCGACGAGGCGCGAGGGAAACTGGGTTGAAAGATCAGTTTGCGGCATTGATTTTCTCCGGAGTGCCTCATCATCGGCGGGAGACGCGTTTTGTTCCATCCCCTCAGCGCATCCCTGGGACTCACTCCGTACGACGTGCGAGCGGCGAAGTCAGGATCTGATAAAGGATGATGGCGCCGAAAGTCGCGGTGCCGATCCCGCCGATCGTGAATGCGCCGAATTTGAGCGTGAGATCGCCGGCGCCCGCCGTCAAGGCCACGGCGACGGTGATCAGGTTGGCAGGATTGGCGAAGTCGACCTTGTTCTCCACCCAGATCCGGCCCGCCATGGCGGCGATCAATCCGAACAATACGATCGAGAGACCGCCGATGACAGGCCCCGGGATCGACAGGATCAGCGCGCCGAATTTCGGCGAGAAGCCGAGCAGGATCGACACAAGGGCCGCGAAGGCGAACAGCAGCGTGGAATAGACCTTCGTCGCCGCCATCACGCCGATATTCTCGGCATAGGTGGTGACGCCGGTGCCGCCGCCGCACGCCGCCACGATCGTCGCCAGGCTGTCGGCGAACAGGGCGCGGCCGAGATAGTCATCGAGGCTCCGGCCCGTCATGGCGCCGACAGCCTTGATGTGACCGAGATTCTCGGCGACGAGAATGATGGCAACCGGCGCGATCAGGACAATCGCATCGGCTTGGAAGGTCGGCGTGGTGAAGCTCGGCAGCCCGATCCACGGCGCAGCCGCAAGCTGGGAGAACTCGATCGGCTTGCCGAATCCCAGGCCGTTGGCGAACAGCAGGTACAAAAGATATCCGCCGATCGCGCCGAGGATGATCGGCAGGCGTCGCCACAGGCCAGGCGCGGCAACGGCCACCACGCCGATGATCAGAACGGTCGCTAGCCCGATCCATGTGTCGAACGCGCCGGCGCTCACAGCCTTGACTGCCACGGGCGCGAGGTTGAGGCCGATTGCGGCGACCACGGCGCCGGTGACGGCCGGCGGCAGCAGTTTCTCAACCCAGCCCACCCCCGACCACATCACGATCAGCGCAATTACGCCGTAGAGCACGCCGGCCCCGACGATTCCGCCGAGCGCAACCGACAGATTCGGATTCGGGCCGTGCCCGGCATAGCCGGTGGCAGCGATGACCACGGCGATGAACGCGAAGCTCGAGCCGAGATAGCTCGGCACGCGCCCTGCGACGATCACGAAGAAGATCAGCGTGCCGATGCCGGAAAACAGCACCGCAACATTGGGATCGAACCCCATCAGCAGCGGTGCGATGATCGTCGAACCCGACATTGCGACGCAATGCTGCAGAGCGGAGACGACCGTCTGGCCCCATGGCAGCCGCTCCTCGGGCATGATCACGCCGGATGTCTTCAGCTTCCAATTTGGAAAATAGCCTTGCTCTTGCCCTTCGGACCCCGTTGCTGTCGACATGTTTCCCCCATTGCGGTGCAGCGATGCATCTTCGTGCGAACAGACCAAAATGTGATTATCGCTTCTGCTGCATCACATGATGTAACTCGCGCAAGATCAATGCGTTTCGGGCCACACACTATGACACAAGTCGCGATCCAGCCAGCCATCCACCGCCGGCATCAGCCCTGGTACAGGATCCTCTATATCCAGGTCCTGATCGCGATCGCACTCGGTGTGCTCATCGGCTATTTTTATCCCGATCTCGGCAAGGAACTGAAGCCGCTCGGCGATGGCTTCATCGCGCTCATCAAGATGATGATCGCGCCGGTGATCTTCTGCACCGTCGTGCACGGCATCTCCTCGATGGGCGACCTCAAGCGCGTCGGAAGGGTCGGGCTGAAGTCGCTGATCTATTTCGAGACGGTCTCGACCGTTGCGCTCGCGATGGGCCTGCTGGTCGGCGAAGTGCTCCGGCCCGGCAACGGCTTCAACATCGATCCCGCGACGATCGATCCGAAGTCGGTCGCGACCTACGTCACCAAGGCCAAGGAGGACGGCATCGTCGCCCATCTGATGGGGATCATCCCCGACAGCTATTTGGGCGCGATCGCGCGCGGCGACCTGCTCCAGGTGCTCTTGATCTCGATTCTCTCGGGCTTTGCCATTGCTTTACTCGGCAAAGCCGGCGAACCGATTGCGGATGCGGTCGACATGGCCGCAAAGATGTTCTTCGGCATCATCCGCATCATCGTGCGCGTGGCTCCGATCGGGGCCTTCGGCGCGATGGCGTTCACCGTCGGTGCCTACGGCCTCGGCTCGCTGCTCAATCTCCTGGCGCTGATCGGCACGTTCTACCTGACCAGCATCCTGTTCGTACTGCTCGTGCTCGGCTCGATCGCGCGGCTCGCCGGCTTCTCGATCCTGCGCTTCATAGCCTACATCAAGGACGAGCTGCTGATCGTGCTCGGCACCTCCTCGTCGGAGACGGTGCTGCCGCAGATGATCCAGAAGATGGAGCATCTCGGCGCCTCACGCTCGGTGGTCGGCCTCGTGATTCCGACCGGCTACAGCTTCAACCTCGACGGCACCAACATCTACATGACCTTGGCGACGCTGTTTCTGGCGCAGGCGACCAACACCCATCTGACGATCTGGCAGGAGCTGGGTATTCTCGGCATCGCGATGATCACCTCAAAGGGCGCCTCCGGCGTGACCGGCGCCGGCTTCATCACGCTCGCCGCGACGCTCTCGATCGTTCCTGACATTCCGATCCAGTCGATCGCGATCCTGGTCGGCATCGACAAGTTCATGAGCGAGTGTCGGGCGCTGACCAACCTGATCGGCAACGGCGTCGCCTGCGTCGTCATCAGCATCTCCGAGGGCGAGCTCGACCGCGACGCGCTGCACGAGACCATGGCGCATCCGCTGGAGATGGGCGAGGCGCTGGAGCCGGGTGGCGGCGCGTCGACATAGGCCGCAAATCGACGGCAGCTGCGGCCCGGTTCCGTTGCGGTAGTTTCCCGGAATGGAAAGTCGGTGCAATGCGCGTCACAACAACGGGGTTGGGATCACCGATTGATACTCATTCATTCCACCCGGCGCACTGGGGGCAGAGCGTCGGGTTTTTGGATATTGCTTTCTCCGTGGTTCCGGGCCGGTGGCTGCGGCTGACACGGAGGATTTGTCTCGTTTTGGGCGAAAGATAACCGCGCAAGGCAACTAAGCGGCCAGCCTGTCGAACTGGATCTGGCCCGCTTTCATCACCAGCGGAATGCGCTCGCCCTGGCCGAGCAGGCACGCGACGTCGAGCAACGGGTTGCCGTCGACCACCAGCATGTCAGCCACCGCTTCGGGCACGATCCGGCCGAGCTTGCCTTCCATGCCGAGCACCTCGGCACCGATCACGGTCGCGCTGGCGATGACGTCGCGCGCGCCGAGAATCTCGGCGCGGATGCGGAACTCGTCGCTCTGGAGGCGCTGCGACGGTCCAAGCAGATCGCTGCCAAAACCCATCTTCACCCCGGCCTTGCGATAGATCTCGAGCGAGCGCAGGCCGGCGTCGCGCACGTCGGCGATCTTGGCGACGCTTTCGGGCGGCAGACCATACTGCGCGCCTTCGTTGGCCAGCGCCTCATAGGTGACGAGCGTCGGCACCACATAGGCGCGCTGCTCGGCCATGAAGCGCGCGGTTGGTTCGTCGACGAGGTTGCCGTGCTCGATGGTGCGCACGCCGCAGCGGACCGCGCGCGTGATGGCGGCGGCCGTGTAGGCATGGGCGAGCACATAGGTCTGGCGGCCCCGCGCCTCCTCGACAATGGCGCGGATCTCGTCCTCGGAGTAGCCGAAGGCACCGACCGGATCGGTCGGGGACGCGACGCCGCCCGACGCCATGATCTTGATCTGGTCGGCGCCCATCTGGAGCTCCTCGCGCGCGGCCTTGCGCACGCCATCGACGCCGTCGGCGACCCGCGCCAGCGCGCCGACGCGGACGCAGCAGGGACAGGGCGCGTCGCTGGCAAGGTAATCCGAGCGCGCCCGCATGTCGCCGTGACCGCCGGTCTGGCTGAGCGCGCGGCCGGAGACGAACAGCCGTGGACCATCGGTCAGGCCGGTTTCGATCGCCTGCTTCAACGCATGGCCGGCGCCGCCGGCGTCGCGCACGGTCGTGAAACCTCGCCGCAGCATGCCGCGCAACAGCAGCGTCGAGCGCAGCGTCACCAGCACGTTCGGCATGTGGACCTGCTGCGCCAGATTGAGCTCGACCGCGATCGCATGCACGTGCAGATCGATCAGGCCGGGCATCAATGTCTTGCCGTTCAGATCGATGGTGCGATCGGCGGACGCTTGCAACGGCCGGTCCGAGACCTCCTTGATCAGATGATCCTCGACCAGGACGTGATATCCCTCCAGCAAATCCGGCTTGAGCGGATCGAGCAGAGCGGCGTTCTTGAGGAGGATCCTGGACATAGCGGTTTTCCTGTCTGATCAGGACGGTGCGAGCAGCGCGGGCAAGGCGAGCTGGGCGAACGGGAGACACACGGCGACATCGTCCTCGCCGTACCAATCCGCTTCATGGAGCAGGTTGAGCGAGCCGACGGTGCGCCCGCGCCAGCGCACCGGCATGTTGAGCACGCTGGCGCAGCCGAGCGAGGCGATCAGCTCGTGGTCGGAAAAGACATTGCGCAAATCGTGTTGCGTGCGGCCGATATAGGCTTCGCCGCGGTCGAGAACGGCCTCGGTCCACGGCCCCGGCGCGAGGCGCTTGCGTCCGCCCGCGGGATAGGGTCCGGGGAGATTGGAATAAACCCGCGCCGCTTCGCCGCTGTCGTCGTCGTAGGTCAGGATCGTGAACAGCTTGTGCCCAATCGCCGACTTCAGGGCTTCGTCGAGCGCCGCGAACAGCGCATCCGGCTGATCCGGCCTGCCCTGCGCGGCCGCGACCGCGCAGAGAACGGGATCGGCACGGTGTTGCGTCCGGATCATGCCGCTTCACCAGCCGCAATTTCCTCCAGCGAACGGCCGCGCGTCGGCACCCCCATCAGCACCACGGTGAGCGCGCCCAACAGCAGCACGCTGGTGGTTAGGCCGAACACGCCGGCGAAGCCGAAATTGGGATAGAGATAGCCGACAAGGATGGGCGAGACGATCGCACCGATGCGGCCGATCGCGGAGGCGAGCCCGGCGCCGGTGGTTCGGACCGCCGTCGGAAACACCTCCGCCGTATAGGCATAGACGCCGGCATAGGTGCCGTTCATGAAGAACGACAGCAAGATTCCCGCCAACATGATGTGCTGGTCGGTCTGCGCAAAGGCGAGCCCGAGCGCGCTGATGCCACCGAGCACCATGTAAGTCGCAATCGTCGCCTGCCGTCCGATGCGTTCGTTGAACCAGGCGGCGCTGAAATAGCCGGGGATCTGCGCGCAATAGATCGCGATCGAGTAGGCGAAGCTCTTGGTGATGCTCATGCCGTTCTGGACCAGAAGGCCGGGTATCCAGACAAAGAAGGAATAGTAGCTGAACGTGATCGCAAGCCACATGATCCAGGTCATGATGGTGATGCGCGCCTGCCGGCCCGCCAGCAGCACCGCGAAATTTGCGAGCAGCGTTCCGGCAGTCCCGACGGGTGCCGCGGCTTCGAGGATCGGCTGCGGCAGGACATGGCCCTCGCGCGCAAAGCCCGCCTCGATGCCGTCGAGGGTGGCTTCGGCTTCCTTCGCCCGTCCCCGGCTTTCGAGCCAGCGCGGCGATTCCGGCAAGGCCCGGCGCCACCACAACAGCATGACGACCGGCACAGCCGTGATGACCAGAACGATCCGCCAGCCATTGTCATAGGCGGGAACGATGAAGTAGCCGAGCAACGCGGCGGCGACGAAGCCGAAAGAGAAGAACCCGGCGAGAGCGCCGGTAAAGCTGCCGCGGTAGCGCCGCGCGACGAATTCAGCCAGATAGGGCGCGATGATCGCGCTCTCCGCGCCGGTACCCATGCCGGCGACGACACGGGCGGCGAAGAAGGCCGGCCAGGTGTCCACCGTGGCGCTGACGATCGACGCGGCGCAATAGAGCGCCAGCGCCGACATCATCACCGTGCGACGGCCGATCAGATCGCCAAGCGTTCCGGCCAGCAAGGCCCCGAACAGGAAGCCGATATAGGTGCTGCTGCCGAGCACGCCGATCTGGACACTCGACAGATTCCAGGCGGTGCGCAGCACCGGCAGGATGAAGGCGAGCACCGCCGCATCCATCGCGTCGAACGTGTAGCCGAGCCCGCCCATCAGCAAGAGATGCGTGTGGAAGCGCGCGAATGGAAGGCGCTCGATACGCGCCGATATCATCGACATGGAAGTCCCCCTCGATTGTCACGGCCCCGGCGCGCCGCCTGTCGTCGGAGGGAACAATAGACAAAGCGGAATTATCGTCATAATTTATAATCATGATCTAACATATCACCATGGTGAATATCTGCCGTGTCGTTCCGCGCACTCGACCTCAACCTCCTGAAAGTGTTCGAGGCCTTGATGACCGAGGGCAGCGTCACCCGCGCCGCAAACGCGCTGACGATGACGCAGCCGGCCGTCAGCAACGCGCTCGCGCGGCTGCGCGAGGCGCTCGGCGATCCCCTGTTCGTGCGGTCAGGCACCGGGATCAGTCCAACCCAGCGCGCGGTGGCGCTGTGGGAGCCGATCGGCGAGGCGCTCGAACGCATGCGCGGCGCACTCGACGAGCAGGTGTTCGATCCCGGCCGCGCGCAGATCGAGTTCAGCCTGTCGATGTCGGATTACGTGGCGTCGCTGGTCGTGCCGAAGCTCGTGAACCATCTTGGCGAAGTCGCGCCGAAGGCACGTGTCCATACCGTTCCCAATACCGTGGTCGAGATCGCAGACCAGCTCGAGGACAACAGGGTCGATTGCGTGTTGAGCGTCTATGTCAACGAGGCGCAGCAGCCGGCAGCGATTCGCTCACGTTCGCTGTGGACCGTCGATTATGCCTGCTTCATGCGGCGCGATCATCCGCTCGCCGCCGGGAAACGGCTTGGCACGCGCGCCTTCCTCAACGCCGGGCATGTCGATGTGAGCCTGGCCGGAAAGACCCTGCCGTCCTACGACCTCTTCCTTGCCTCGCGCGGGCTGTCGCGCAACCTGGTCGCAACAGTCAATCATTACAGCGCCGCCTACGAGATCGTGCGGCAGTCCGATCTCATCGCCGTGCTGCCGCGCGATCTTCGCTCGCAGTCCCGCCATGCGCCGTTCCTGCACACGATGCCGCTTCCGCTTCAAGCGCCGCCGCGCATCGTCAGCCTGTTCTGGCACCAGCGCAACGACACAGTCCCGGCGCAGCGCTGGCTGCGCGAGACCCTGGTCGGGATGTTCGCCAGATCGGACTGACCGGTCAGCCCTTGAGCGCGGTGACCACCACCTCGATCAGCGCGCTGCCGCCGAGGTCGGCGACGCCGACGGTGGCGCGGGTCGGCAGATTGTCGCCGAAGAATTCTGTCCAGGCCGCGTCCATCTCCTTTTTCTTGGACAAATCCGTGACGAAGATCGAGGCGCTGACGATTCGCGACTTGTCAGTGCCGGCCTCCTTCAGATAGCCCGCGATCTTGCCGAGGATGTTGCGGGTCTGATCGCCCATCGAGACCGAGGTATCGTCGGCGATGGTGCCGCCGAGGAAGAGGAAGCCGTTGGCCTCGACAGCGCGGTGCATGATGGGCGTGCGGATGCTGCGGGTGATGCTCATGATGTCCTCGTGTTGCTAGGGCGTGGTGGAATGGAAGCGGTCGATGCCGAGACCGCCGATCCGGGTTTGCGTCCCGCCGCTGACGATGAGCTCCGCCATCACGGCGCCGGCGCCCGGGCCGAGCTGGAAGCCGTGCAGCGAGAAGCCGAACTGGTGATAAAGGCCTTTGTGGCGGGCGCTCGGCCCGAACACCGGGAGATCGTCCTTCATCTTCGCTTCGATGCCGGCCCAGGCGCGCATGATGGTCGCATCGCGCATGACCGGAAACAATTCAAACACAGTGCGGGCGCTGGTCGCGAGGCCCTTCCAGTCCAGCACCGTCTCGTTGCGCTCCTGATACGGCTTTGCCAGATGGCCGCCGCCGATCAGCACTGTGCCGTTCTTGAACTGCTTGAAGGAGAGTTTCCGGCCACGCAGGATCACGACGGGATCAATGAAGTGCGGCACGCGCGAGGTGATCATCAACATCGGCGCCACGGTTTCGACCGGGACCGGCTCGCCGAGTGCAGCCGCGATCTTGCCGGCCCAGGCGCCGGCGGCGTTGACCAGCACCGGCGCGGCGTAGCTCTCAGTGCCGGCATCGACGTGCCAGAGCCCGTCGCTGTAGCGAATGTTGCTGGCCGCCATGCCCTCGCGCACGGTGGCGCCGAGTTGCTCCGCCTTGCGGCGCAAGGCCGTCGTCGTCTGCGCCGGATTGGCCGCGCCGTCGCGGCGCGAGACCACGCCGCCGGGACAGCTGTCGGCGACCGCAGGCACGAGACGCCGGAGTTCAGTCGCGTCGATCAGCTCCTCATGGGTGAAGCCGAGCCCGTTCAGCTCGGCGACGCGGGCGCGGCAGACCGCGAGCTCTTCCTCGTTCTCCGCGACGAGCACCTGGCCGTGGCTCTCAAAGCTGCAATCGTCGTCGACGAGCTCTGAAATTTTTTCCCAGATTCCCATCGATCGGATCGACAGCGGGATCTCGGGAATGTGCCGCGCCAGCTGGCGCACACCGCCGGCATTGACGCCGGAGGCGTGGCGGCCGGCATAGTCCTTTTCGATCAGCACCGGTTTCAGGCCGGCGAGGCAGAGATGCAGCGCAGTGGAGCATCCGTGGATGCCGCCACCGACGACGATCGCATCCACGTTTATGATCATCCGCGCACCACCGCCTTGATGTCGTCCTCGCTCTTCGGGACGGCAGCGAGCTCGGCAAGCGTGATCGGCTTCACCGGCGCGCGCAGCCGGTAATAGCCGATGTCCTGCGGGGTCTTGCCGCGCGCCTGCGCCATCAGCTCGGTGACGGTGAGGCCGCAGAGACGGCCTTGGCACGGACCCATGCCGGTGCGGCGATAGGCCTTGAGTTGATTTGGCCCGGTGGCGCCAATCGCGACGGAATCGAGGATGTCCTGTGCCGTGACCTCTTCGCAGCGGCAGACGATGGTATCGCCAGCCGGAATGCGGAACTGCGGCGCAGGCCGGAACAGCGTGTCGAGGAAGACGCGTCCGCGCTCGGCCTTGGCGAGATCGGAGCGCAGTGTGGCCATCGCGGGTAGCTTCGCCGCCGCCGCAGGCGCCAGGGCCTCCACCGCCGCGCGCGCCGCGATACGGCCGCGCACCACGGCCGCGCTCGCACCGCCGATGCCGGCGCCATCGCCGGCGATGGCGATGCCGGCAACCGACGAATTGCCATTCACATCGAGCACGGGCGACCAGGACAATTGCAGATCGTCCCAACGATGCTCGATTCCGGCCGCCATCGCCAGATTGACGTTGGGCACGACGCCCTGGTGCAGCAGCAGGAGATCGGCGGGAATGGTCTCGCGCTTGCCGCCGGCGACATAGCCGACATTCGCAAGCTGGCCGTCACCGGACGCAGAGAGCTCAGCGACACCGGAGACGACCTGCACCTTCGCCCTCACCTCACGCATCATCGACAGGCCTTTTGCGAAATAGGGCGAGGTCAGAAACGCGAAGGCGTGAGGCAGCGCGGCGAGATAATTGCCGCGCTCCGTCGTGTCGAGGATGCGGTCAATGCGGCCGCCGAGGCGCAGGATCTGCGCGGCGAGCAACCAGAGCAGCGGTCCCTGCCCGGCGATCACCGTCCGTCCATCGGGCACCAAGGCCGATGATTTCAGCAACGTCTGCGCGGCACCCGCGGTCATCACGCCCGGTAGCGTCCAGCCGGGAATCGGGAACGGCCGCTCCAGGGCACCGGTCGCAAGGATTACGCGCTTCGCCTTGACGAAAGCCGAGGCGCCGCCGACGGAGACGGCGATCTCGAGATTGCGGTCGAGGCTCCAGACCGTCGCACGGTGAATAACTTCCGCGCTGCTCGCGCCTAGCGCCTGCACGAGATCGGCACCGCCCCAATAATCGGCGCCGAGCTGATTGCGCTCCGTCACGGGCGTCGAAGAGATCGCGCGATAGACTTGGCCGCCGGGACCGACGTTCTCGTCGAGCAGGAGCGTCGACAAGCCGGCTTCGGCAGATGTCGCAGCCGCGGCAAGGCCAGCGGGCCCGGCCCCGACCACCACGACATCGTAGGCGTCACGCTTGGGAGCCATGGTCATTTTCCGATCTCCCGCTTGCCCTTCTGGATTTCGATCTGCATGCCCTCGGCGACCGGCACGAGGCAGCCCTGGCGGTTGCCGACACCGTCGATGGTGACGAGGCAGTCGAAGCACACGCCCATCATGCAGTAGGGCAGACGCGGGGCGCCGCTCACCGCGGTCGAGCGGCGCACGTCGCGGTTCGAGACCAGTAGCGCGGCGGAGACGGTGTCGCCCTGGCGTGCAGCGACGGCAACGCCGTCGACGAAGATTTGCACTTGTGGGCGTTTGTCCTGTTCGGATCGTCTAAACATGGGAATGCCTCTTGGCTCTTTCCTAAATCTCTAATAGCCGCTGCTGTTCGCCGCACCCGCGCCGCCAAACCGGCTCGCGGAGAACGCCCCGACCAGCTCCGGTTCCAGCGCGCCCTGGGCGACCATGCGCGCGATCTCGAAGGCGTGGTTGGAGGCGAGCGTCACGCCGGAATGGCAGCAGGCGACGAAGGCGCCGGGATGCGTTTCCGACTGGTCGTAGATCGGAAAGCCGTCCTGCGGCATGACGCGGATACCGGCCCAGCTTCTGACCACGTTGAGCCGCGACAGATGCGGGAACATCTTCTGCGCACGATCGGCCATGACGGCGCTGACCGAATGCTTCAGCGCGCGATCATCGAGCTCGTCCTCCTTGCTGTCGCCGATCATCACCGTGCCTTCGTCGGTCTGGCGGATCGTGGTCAGCGGATGCGGCAGGAACGGCATGGTGCGCTCGGTCACCACGATCTGGCCGCGGGTCGGGCCCATCGGCGCGGACAGGCCGACCATCGGCGCGAGCGTCTGGTTGGCATTGCCGGCGGCGAGCACGATTTTTGCGGCACGGAGTTCGCCCTGCGGCGTCGCCAGGCGGAATTCGCCGCCGCTCTTTGTGATCGCCGAGACCGGACGCTCCGGAAAATAGTCGATGTCGAATGCCTTGAATCCCGTGTGGAAAGCACGAAACGTGCGCAGCGAATTGACATGGCCATCGAGCGGACAAAAACTGCCGCCCGACACTTCCGGCCCGATCAGCGGCAGCGACTTCTTCACCTCGGACGCCGGCAGCATCTCCATCCTGTAGTCGGCGGCGCCGGTCTGGTTGTGCATGCGCTTGACCAGCTCAGTGCGCTGGCCGAATTCGTCTTCGCCCAGCGTGAGATGAAAGCCGCCATTCTGCTGAAGCGAAACGTCCAGCCCGGTCTGTTGCTTCAGCTCCGACGCGAGCCGGCCCCACGCTTGTGAGGCCTGCACGGTCCAGACCGTGTAGGCGGGCATGCCGAGCCCTTTGCTCTGGACCCAGACCAGCGCAAAATTCGCGCGGGAGGCGCGCTTGGTGATATCGCCCTCATCGAGCACGGCGACGCGTCTGCCAAGCCGGCCGAGGCCCCAGGCGATGGCGGAGCCAAGCAATCCGCCGCCGACGACAGCGACGTCGTAATCTGTTCGCATGGTTTCTCCTATCGCCCCGTATCGCCCTTGCCGGCGAGCACACGGTCGAGCCCGTAGAAGCGGTCGAGCAAAATCAGGGCGGTCATGGTGATCGCGATCACGCAGGCCGAGACCGACGTCACCAGCGGGTCGATGTTGTCCTGGATGTAGAGAAACATGCGCACCGGCAGCGTCTCGGTGCCCGGCGCCGCAAGAAAGACGGTCATGGTCAGATCGTCGAAGGACTGGATGAAAGCGAGTGCCCAGCCGCTGATGACGCCGGGCAGGATCAGCGGCAGCGTCACGCGGCGAAACAAGGTCCAGCCGCCGGCGCCAAGCGAGACCGCCGCCATCTCGACCGATAGGTCCATGCCGGTCGCAGCCGCGAGCGTCAGGCGCAGCGCGAACGGAAACACGATGATGACATGTGCGATGATCAGCGCCGCAAAACTGCCGCCGAGGCCCGCCGAGGTAAAGAAGCGCAGGAAGGCGATGCCGAGCACGACATGCGGGATCATCAGCGGCGACAGGAACAGCGCCGCCAGCGCGTCGCGGCCGCGGAAACGATGGCGCGCGATCGCCAGCGCCGCCGGGACCGCGAACAGCAGCGACACGAAGGAGGACAGCGCGCCGAGACCGAGACTGATCCAGAAGGCGTGAATGAATTCCGGATAGCTGGCGATCGCCCTGAACCAGCGCAGTGAGAAACCGTTGGTCGGCAGCGAGAGAAAGCCCTCAGGCGTGAAGGCGACGAGGCAGACCACCAGGATCGGCGCCACCATCACAATGACGAAGATGGTGTGGAAGATCAGCGCCAGCGGGCCGTTCCGTCTCATCGGAACACCTCGGCATAGCGGCGTTCGATCAGCGCGTTGCTGCCGACGACGATCAGGACCAGCGCCACCAGCAACAGCGTCGCGACCGCGGCGCCAAGCGGCCAGTTCAGCGTGTTGAGGAACTCGTCATAGGCCAGCGTCGCCGCGACCTTGAGGCGGCGGCCGCCGATGATCGCGGGCGTCGCAAAGGCGCTGGCCGAGAGCGAGAACACGATGATCGCGCCCGACAGCACGCCCGGCATGATCTGCGGCAGGATGATGCGGCGGATGATGGTGGTCGGGCCCGCGCCAAGCGAGAGTGCGGCATTCTCGATCTGCGGATCGAGCCGCTGCAGCGCCGCCCACACCGAGAGCACCATGAACGGCATCATCACATGCGCGAGGGCAACCACCATGCCGGTTTCGGTGAACATGAAGGGAATCGGGAAATGGATCACCCCAGCCGACATCAAGAGCTTGTTGACGAGACCGTTGTTGCCGCCAAACAAGAGCGCCCAGCCCAGCGTGCGCGCCACCACGGAGATCAGCAGTGGCCCGAGGATGACCAGCAAGAAGAGGCTCTTCCAGCGGCCGGTCATGCGATTGAGGATGTACGCCTCGGGCGCGCCAAGCACGGCGGTGAGCAGTGTGGTCAGGATCGCGATGCGAAACGTTCGCCAGAACATTTCTGCGTAATAGGGATCAGTCGCGATCTCGCGCCAGTTTTTCAGGATGAAGACCGCCTCGATGCCCTTGTACTGGCCCCAGTCGTGGAACGACAGCATCACGGTCATCGCCAGCGGAATCAGCAGCACGCCGACGAACAGCATCAAAGCTGGCGCGGTCAGCAGCCATGGCGCGCGTGCGCTTCGCTGCTCGGCGACCGCGCTCATGCGACGCCCCTCACGCTCATGTCTTCAAGCCGCCAGGTGAGACGAACCGCCTCGCCTTCGGCCGGCTGCCTCGCGCCGTCGTTCTGGCGGATCACGATCGCCGGGCCGCATTCGCTGTCGCATTGGAACAGCCAGTGATTGCCCTGGAAGATGCGGGTGACGATTTTCGCATTGAGGCCCGCGTCGCAAAACTCGATCCGCTCGGGGCGAATGCTGACGGTCACAGCACCGTTGAGGCCGGCCGGCGCCGGCGCGCTCCAGGATCCCGCAACAAGCCGCGCCGGCGTCACGGTCCGATCGATTGTTGCGGCAAAATCGTTGGTCTTGCCGAGGAATTGCGAGACGAAGGACGAGGCCGGACGCTCATAGGTGTCCTGCGGCGTGCCGATCTGCTCGATCCTGCCCTGGCTCATCACCACGATGCGATCAGATAGAGACATCGCCTCGTTCTGGTCGTGCGTGACCAGGATCGTGGTGGTGCCGATGGTGCGCTGGATCTGGCGCAGCTCGATCTGCATCTCCTCACGCAGCTTGGCGTCGAGATTCGACAATGGCTCGTCGAGCAGCAGCACGCTCGGCTTGATCACCAGCGCGCGCGCCAGCGCCACGCGCTGCTGCTGGCCACCGGACATGCGGCGCGGATGGCGATCCTCATAGCCGGCAAGCCCGACCATCGCGAGCGCGGCACGGACGCGCTCAGCACGCTCGCCGCGCGGCACCTTACGCATCTCCAGACCGAAGGCGACATTCTCCGCCGCGGTCATATGCGGAAACAGCGCGTAGCTCTGAAACACGATGCCGAGTCCACGCTGAGCCGGATGGATTGCCGCGAGGTCCTTGCCCTCCAGGCGGATCGCGCCGCGCGTGGGATCGAGGAAGCCCGCGATCATCTGCAACGTCGTGGTCTTGCCGCAGCCGGACGGGCCAAGAAAGGAGATGAACTCCCCCTTGCCCACCGACAGGCTGAAGTCGTCGACCACAGCCTGCGCGCCGAACTGCTTGGCGACCCGATCAAGCTCGAGATAGGACATGGCTCCGTCTCCGCTGCGAACGATCAGATCACCGCTCGACCTCGCGATTCCAGCGCTTGGTCCATTCCTCGCGCTTCTCGTTGATGACGGTCCAGTCCGGATTATAGAGCTTCGCCGCACGCTCGCCGATCGGCGCCATCTTGCCGAGCTCGGGCGGCACCACCAGCGATTTCAGCACCGGGCCGTAGCCGTAATCCTTCAGCATCACCAGCTGGATTTTTGGATCGAGCAGCATCTTGACGAAGCTGGACGCCAGAGGCGAGGCGTTCGGCTTGGCGATCGGACAGGCCGTCGTCAGCAGCGTCGCAGCGCCCTCCTTGGGATAGACGAAGTCGACGGGAAAACCGGTATTGGCAAAGCTCTGGACGCGACCGGTGCCCCACACCGCGATGACGGCCTGGCCGGACTGGAACAGCTCGGTCATCTTGCCCGGCGACGGCTCATAGGCGAGCACGTTCGGATTGATCTCTTCCTTGAAGATCTTGAAGCCGGGATCGACGTTGGACTCGCCGCCGCCATTCATCTTCGACAGCATCACCAGCGCTTCGAGACCGTAGGTGTTGTTGATCGGCGGGATCACGAGCTGCTTGGCGTATTTCGTGTCCTTCAGATCGTTCCATGACGTCGGCGGCGCCCAGCCCTTCTCGGCGAACACCTTGGTGTTGTACATCAACCCGGTCGCGACGATGCCGATCGCGACCGCGCGATCGTCCTTGAAGCGGGCGGTGTCGTAAAGGTCGGCGGGCAGGCCCTCGAGCTTGCCGCAAAAGCCGAGCTGGATGGCCTGGTACATCGGGCCGTCATCGACGATGGCGACGTCGATCTGCTGGTTGCCCTTCTGGGCCTGGAGCTTGGCCAGCGTGTCAGTGGAGTTGCCGGCGACGTATTCGACCTTGACGCCGTTCTCCTTCTCAAAATTGGGGATCACCTCGTCGCGGATGGTCTTCTCGAACGAGCCGCCATAGCCGGCGACATAAAGCGTTTTCTGCTGGGCGGAAGCGACCGACGGGATCGCAAGGAGTGCCGCGATGCTGACCGCGGTCAGAAGGCTGAGAGTCTTCATGTGGACCGATCTCCATCTGCCGAAAAAGCGGGCTGTCTCCAGCTCTGATGAAAAAGATCGCAAACCCGGGCTTCCATCGTCCAATGAATAATGGCACCCTCTACATGCCGAAATGTTATGAATGGAATCTGGCATTATGGCGCGAATCAATTCGCGGCAGGTGGAGGCTTTCCGCGCGACGATGCTCACCGGCAGCGTGACCGAGGCGGCGGCGCTGATGGCGGTGACGCAGCCGGCGGTCAGCCGGCTGTTGCGCGACCTCCAGGCGCTGCTGAAGATGGAGCTGTTTGAGCGGCGCGGCACTGGCCTGGTGCCGACCGCGGCTGCGATGGCGCTCTATACTGAAGTGGAGCGCTCCTTCGTCGGCCTCGAACGCATCACCGCGGCGGCGGAAGAAATCCGTGGCCGCCGCACCGGCTCGCTGCGCATCGCAGCGCTTCCGGCGCTGTCGAACGGCTATCTGCCGCGGCTCACCGGTCACTTCCTGAAGGAGCGGCCGAACCTCAACCTTGCCTTCTTCGGCGTGATCTCGCCGATCGTGGTCGACTGGGTGCTGAACAATCAATGCGACGTCGGCTTTGCCGAGGTGCCGATCGCGCATTCCGGCCTGCCGAGCTTGAGGCTGCCGGCACCGGCGCGCGTCGCGGTGCTTCCGACAGGCCATCGCCTCGCCGAAAAGGAGGTCTTGGAGCCGCACGATTTCGAGGGCGAGACTTTCATCTCGCTATCGGCGGGATCGTCGAGCCGCCACCTCGTCGACCAGGTCTTTCACCGTCACGATGTCCGCCGCGTGCTGCGGGTTGAGACTGCGCTGTCCGAGATCATGTGCGGCATGGTATCGTCCGGGCTTGGCGTCGCGATCTGCGATCCCTTCACCGCGCAGGAATTTTCCACCCGCGGCGTCGTCGTGCGCCGCTTCCTACCGCGCATCGACTTCGAATTCTCCGCAGTCTTTCCGGCCCAGCGCAGCCCCTCGCCGGTGGCGCTGGATCTGGTCGAGGCCATGCGCAAGTCGCTGGTGGAGTTCGAGGATTAGATTTGCCTTTGGACTGAATCGATTTGGCCACAGGCTCGCTGCAACCTCTCCCGCCTGCGGGAGAGGTCGGCGCGCAGCGCCGGGTGAGGGCTCTCTCTACGCGGGGAGTGTCTCTTTGTGGAGAGAGCCCTCTCCCAGCCCTCTCCCGCAAGCGGGAGAGGGAGCGCACCACCTTCGTGACTCCCTAGGAGAACACTCATCCCTTGAACGCCGCCTGCGCTTCCGGCAGATCCCAGATCTTGCCGATCGCAGCAGTGCCGGCAGCAATGATCGCCGCTTCATCGGCGCCGACATAGCGGCCCTCATCCACGAGCACGCGGCCGTCGACCACGACCTGATCGATATTGGCGCGGTTGGCGAGTGCGATCAGCGCGCGGCGTGGGTCGAACAGCGGCTGAAGATGCGGATGGGTGAGATTGACCACGGTGAGATCGGCGGTCGCGCCCGGCTCGATCCGGCCGAGATCCGGCCGCTTGATGACGTCGGCGGCAATCGCCGTGTTCGCCTCGATCAGCTCGGGCGAGTTCGCGACATCGGGGCGCGCTGAGGTGATCTTCGAGATCAGCGAGGCGGCGTTGAGTTCGCCGAGCAGGTCCATGTTGTAGCCGTCGGTGCCGACCACGGTGCGAACGCCGTGCTCCACAAACCGGCTGAACGCCGCGGTGACGCCGGCGCGCGCGAACACGCGCGGGCAGTTCAGCACGGTCATGCCGCGCGCGGCCATCAGCTTCAGGTCGTCGTCGCTGCTGAACATGCAGTGCGCCGCCATCAGGTCCGGCGCGAGCAGGCCGAGCCAATCGAGATATTGCGCCGGCGTGCGACCGCCATAGCGCGTGCCGATGGTCTCGACCTCGGCGCGACTCTGCGCCATATGCGTCGTGATGGGCACGCCGAGCTCGCGCGCCCGCACCGCGCAGGCCTTCAAGAGATCGGGACCGCAAGTGTCGGTCGCATGCGGGCTCATCGCGAGGCCGATGCGGCCGTCGCCGCGATTGTTCCAGCGCTGATAGAGCGCGTCCCAGGTCGCCATATCGGCGGTGCCGTCGTCGCCGGCATAGTGGACCACGCCATCGGCGCCCGCCTTGGCGTCGGAGGTCGAGAACAGATACGGCGCGCCGTAGAAGCGGATGCCCATCTCCTCGGCCGCATCGAACATCTCCGGGATCGAATTGCGGAACGGCTCCATCACCGTGGTGGCACCGCCCTTGAGGAGCTGAAGGATGCCGAGCCGCGCCACCGCGAGGCGCTCTTCCGGCGCCAGGATGTCGGCGCCGCGTTTGGTCAGCGGCAGCAGCACAGTGTAGATGATGCTCTGGTTATGCTTGCGGCCGTTGCCGTCCTCGGTATGGCTGCGCGCCACCGCCTCGCTAAAGCAGTGATTGTGCAGGTTCAACAGGCCCGGCAGCACGAAGCGGCCGGGGCGATCATAGACCTGCTCCGCGTGCGGCTTATCGCGTGTGACCGCGGCGATCTTCTTGCCTTCAACGAGGACCCAATGCTCGCGCAATACCTCCTGCGCGCCGTCCTTGCGTGACAGCACGTAGCTGCCAAAAATTGCGATCGTGCTCATGCGGGGCGTACGTTCCAGAAGACGGCGGTGCCGTCGAGAATGCCGGTGATGGCCTTGCGATAGGCGGTCGGCTGCTTGTACAGGCCGACCGGGATATAGGGGATTTCCTCAAACGCGACCGCCTGAATCTCGCGGCAGATGCGCTGCTGCTCAGCAAGCTCGGACGCCGCCAGCCATTGGCGGCGCAACGGCCCCATCCTCTCGCTCGCATACCAGCCGGCGACCTTGCCCTCGCCACGCAGATTGGTGTTGCCGGCCGGATTGAGCCAGTCGATGCCCTGCCAGTTGCCGACCGCTGCACTCCAGCCGCCCTGCGGAAGCGGATCGTTCTTGAGCTGACGCTGCAGCACCACGGCAAAATCGAGCCCGGCATATTCGACGTTCATGCCGGCCTTGCGCAGTGAGTCGACGGCGATCTCGCCGAGTGGCTTTTGCGCGAGCGAGTTGGTGGGCACGAGCAGCACGATCTTCTCGCCATTGTAGCCGGCGGCTTTCAGATCGGCTTTCACCCTGGCGTAGTCGCGCGGGCCGCGGAACACGTCGAGGCCGACCTCGCTCGCCATTGGCGTTCCCGGCGCGAAGTAGCCGATCGGCGACACTTGGTAGGCCGGATCGGTGCCGGCGACTGCCGTCATGAACAGGGACTGGTCGATCGCACCCAGCAGCGCGCGGCGAATCGCGGGATTGTCGAATGGCGGCTGGAGGTGGTTGAGGCGCAGCATGCAGGCGTAACCTCTGGGATCGAGCACGCGCGTGTCGATATCGCCGGCGGCCTTGATCACGGGCAACAGATCATGCGGCGTGGTCTCCTGCCAATCCTGCTCGCCGGTCTGAAGTGCGGCGACGCCGGTGCCCGCATCGGGCGTGGTGGTCCAGACCACGCGATCGTAGTGCACGATCTTCGGTCCCGCGGTCCAATCCGGCTTGCCGTCACTGCGCGGCTGATAGCGCTCGAATCGGGCATAGGCGTTGCGCGCGCCCTGCACGCGCTCGTCCGCGAGATAGCGGAAGGGGCCGCTGCCGATCACTTCGGTCAGCGGCTTGAACGGATCCTGGCTCGCCAGCCGCTCAGGCATCATGAAACAGGCATTGATCGCGGCCTTGCCGAGCGCTTGCGGCAGCAGTGGAAACTGACGCTTGAGACGGAAACGGATGGTACGGTCATCGACAGCCAGGAGCTCATCCGTAGCCTCCATCAGCTCACCGCCAAAACCATCGCGCGCCGCCCAGCGGCGGATGCTCGCGACGCAGTCGCGCGCCAGCACGCGCTCGCCGTCGTGCCAGAACAGGCCGTCGCGAAGGGTGAGGTCCCATTGCAATTGGTCGCCGGAGATGGCGTCGCCCGACAGCATCTGCGGCGAGACCTGGAGCGACGAGCTCATGCCGTAGAGCGTGTCGTAGACCATGAAGCCATGGTTTCGCGACACCTGCGCGGTCGAATAGATCGGATCGACGAAGGCGAGATCGATGACAGGGATGAAGCGTAGCGTGGTCTGGGATTGCGCGCGGACGATGCCCGGCAGCGAAAGCGCCGGCAGCGCTGCGGCGGCCTTAACAACCGAGCGGCGGGAGATGGGCATTACGAGAGGCTCCTGTGTGACGCTAGATCCAGCGACAGCGGCAGTGCGCCCCCTCCCCCGCTTGCGAGGGAGGGCTGGGGCGAGGGTGCATCCGCAGGCGAGGACCCCCAAGAGGAGAAAGCCCTCACCCGGCGCTTCGCGCCGACCTCTCCCGCAAGCGGGCGAGGTTGCAGCCACTGCGCGGTGAGAACGGTGTCAGAAAAGCCAGGCCTCATCACTTGCGTCTCATCCGTTGAGCAAGACCGCGCCGATCGCCACCGCCACCGCCTGCTGCGCCGGCTCGACCACGGGCGCACCGATGGCCTCAGCAATTGCAGCGCGATGCGAGGCCATGCCGGCGCAACCCATCACCACGACGTCGGCACGGCATTGCGCGACCAGCGCGCGACCGGCTTCGATCAAGCGGCTGCGGATATCAGCGCCTGCTGTCTCCGCTGCGCTCGCGCCGACGGACCAGCTTCCGGCATAGCGGCTGTCGACGCCCATGACCCGCGCCATGCGCTGCTGACGGCGGATGCTCGACGGCGACAGCGCGATGATCCCAAAACGTTCGCCGAGCATCAGCGCGCGGAAAATACCGCACTCGGCGATGCCCAGCACCGGACGTCCGTCCGCCGCCTCGCGCACCGCATGCAGGCCGGGATCGCTGAAGCAGGCGAGCACGAAGGCATCTGCATCGTCGCGCGACACACGGTTCACCAGCGGCATGACGACGCTGTCGGCATCGCGCTGCGAGCTGATGCCGGGCGGTCCCTCGGCAAGGCCGACCACCTCGATCTCCGGCCCGCCAGCGATGCGAAGCGGTGCGACCGCGTGGTCGATCGCGGCCGTCACCGATGCGGAGGAGTTGGGATTGATGACGAGAATGCGGCGGCGGGTCATGGCATTGCTCAGCTGTTATCAGCCTCGTGACGCAGGAAGTTGGCGGCGATCTTCTCGCCAGTTGTGATCCAGACGTCCGGGCAGGATTTTGCGTAGGTCAGGAACTCGCGCAAGAGGCGCAGCCGCATCGGACGGCCGCTGCATTGCGGGTGCAGCACCGTGGTCACCATGGCGCCCCAGTCCCGGGTTTCGTCGAGCTCGTCCTTCCAGATCGACAGCACGTGCTCCTTGGGAAAGATCGAGCGCGGGCTGAAGCGGGCGGAGAGGCCGTGCATCCAGTCGTCATAGCTCGCGGTCACCGGCAGCTCGATCGTTCCAGGCTTGCCGTCGGCGAGACGATGGCGATACGGCCGCACGTCGTCGCGGAAGGAAGAAGTGTAGACGATGCCGTGGCGCACCAACGCGACCCGCAGCTCCTCGGTGAACTCGCCATAGGGCGCGCGATAGCCGGTCGGCCTGATGCCGAGCCGGCGCTTCAGCGCCTCGAAGCCGCGCTCCAGCTCCTCCTCGATCCAGGGATCGCCGGGATCCGGCAGCAGATGATGATAGCCGTGATGGCCGATTTCATGACCGGCGTTGAGGATCGATTCCGCCATCGCCGGATGCGCGTCGACCGACCATCCCGTGATGAAGAACGTCGCCTTGAGATCGAGTTGGTCGAGCAGCTCCAAAAGCTTCGGCGTGCCGACGCGCGCCTCATAGCCGCCATAGCTCATGGTGATGAGCCGCTGCGCATGGACCGCGTCCTTGCTGGTCCAGGCGCTCTCCGCGTCCACGTCGAACGACAAGAACATCGCCGAATTGTACGGCTTGGGCCAGGGATATTCCGGCGCGGGATCCGCGGTGTTGGCCGGAACGAGCGGGATGCTCTGGAGTGCCTTACTGTCCAGCATTGATGGTCGCCTTCTCTATGCCGTTATCGTTGAGTTTCCACTTCGCCAGCAGAGCACGATAGGTGCCGTCCGCGATCAGCGCATCGAGCGCCTCGACCATACCCTGCTGCAACGCCTTTTCCTTGACCGGCAGCGCAATGCCCGTGAACTGCGTCGCGAACGGATCGCCGACCGGCGCATAGGCGCCCGGCTCGATGTCCATCAGATAGGGCAGCGTCTCGTTGCCTTGCACGGCGGCGTCGATGCGGCCCTGCCTGAGCTGCGTGCGCGCATCCGCCGAGCCGTCCGTACCGACGAACTGGATCGGATTGCCGCCGCAATTCTTCTGGCTCCATTTGTCGATCTCTGCCGGAAACATGGTCCGGCGACTGGCGCCGACTTTCTTGCCGCATAGCGCAGCCATGTCCTTGAACTCGGACGCACGGGATTGCTGCACGAAGAATTTTGGACCGCTACGCAGATAGTCGACGAAGGAGGCAATCTCGTGCCGGCTCGCATAGTCGGTGAAGCCGGACAGGACGGCATCCACCCGGCCCGTCGAGATCGACGGCATGAATTCGGCAAAGCTGGTTTCCGTCCATTCGATCTTGACGCCGAGCTTACGCCCGAGCGCCTCGCCGAGATCGACGTCGAAGCCAGACAGCGTATTGGTGGCGGGATCGCGGAATTCCATCGGCGGATAGTTCGGCACCAGCGCGACCTTGATGCTACCGCGCTTGGCGATCTCCGCCGGCAGCTCGATCGCCATCGCAGATGCGCTCAAAGCCCCCAAAACTGCCGCCACAACCAAAACTGTCTTCATCAACAAGCCCCCATCTCAGATCACTGCCGAAAGAAATGCCTTGGTGCGCTCCTCGCGCGGCGCGCCCAAGACCTCCGTAGCGCGCCCCTGCTCGACGATCGCGCCCTGATCCATATAGACAACGCGGTCGGCGACTTCGCGAGCAAAGCCGAGCTCGTGCGTCACCACCAGCATGGTCATGCCGCTCCGTGCCAACTCCTTCATGACCGCGAGCACCTCGCCGACCAGCTCGGGATCGAGCGCGCTGGTCGGCTCGTCGAACAGCATCAGCATTGGCTTCATCGCAAGCGCACGCGCAATCGCCACGCGCTGCTGCTGGCCGCCGGAAAGCTGCGCGGGATACGCGTCGGCCTTTGCCGACAAGCCGACGCGACGGAGCAGTTCGAGCGCCTCGGCGCGCACCTCACCGGGCTTGCGTCCCTGTACCTGGAGCGGTCCTTCGGTAATGTTGTCGAGCGCCGTCTTGTGCGGGAACAAATTGAAGCGCTGGAACACCATGCCGGTCTTCAGCCGCTGCCGGCCAATCTCGCGCTCGCGAAGCCGATAGAGCCGCCCGCCCTGCTCGCGCACGCCCAAAAGTTCGCCGTCGAGCCAGATGCCACCATTATCGATGGCGGCGAGCTGGTTGATGCAGCGAAGCAGCGTGGTCTTGCCCGACCCGGACGCGCCGATCAGACACACCACCTCGCCGGGCCAGATGTCGAGCGAGACATTTTTGAGAGCTTGAAACTCGCCAAAACTCTTGCTGACGGAGCGGATCGCGACGAGGGGCTTTGTCATCGCGCCAACCGCAAGGTGCCGCGGGCAAAACGGCGTTCGAGCAGCATCTGGAGCGGCGTCAGGACCGAGACCACGAGCAGGTACCAGAGCCCGGCAACGATCAGGAGTTCGATTACCCGGGAATTGGCGTAATAGATGTTTTCGGCGTTGTGCAGCACCTCCGGATACTGGATGACGCTCGCAAGCGAGGTCGCCTTCACCATGCCGATGAACTCGTTGCCGAGCGGCGGGATCACCACCCGCATCGCCTGCGGCAGGATGATCCGGCGCAGCGCGCGCAAACGCCCCATGCCGATCGCCTGCGCCGCCTCGTATTGCCCGATGTCGACCGACAGCATGCCGGCGCGCATCACCTCGGAGGTGTAGGCGCCCTGGTTGATGCCCAGCCCGAGCAGCGCGGCAAGGAACGGCGTCATCACGTCGACGGCGCGCGCGCTCCACAGACCGGGAATGCCGATGGTCGGAAACACCAGCGCTAGATTGAACCATAGCAAGAGTTGCAGAATGAGCGGCGTGCCGCGGAACAGCCAGGTGTAGCCGGCGGCGACGGTCTTCATCACCGGATTGGGCGACAGCCGCATGATCGCGACGACGACGCCCAGGAAAATGCCGAGCGCCATCGCCAGCACCGCCATCACCATGGTGTTGACGATGCCCTCGAGGATCACTTTTACAGTCAGGAAGCGGCCGACATACGACCATTCGATCTGGCCGTTCGCAAACGCGCGACCAATTGCAACGAGCGCAAGGATAATCACCGCCGCGCTGAGCCAGCGGAACCAATGCGGCTCGCGCGCGATCCGCATCCCCGACAGATCTGGAAAACCTTCCGCGAGTGCCGGTGCCGATTTCATTGCGGCGCCGCGTTGAGCATGGGCTGGGTCACCGCGTTCGCGCCAAGGCCCCATTTGTCGAGAACGGCCTTGTAGGACCCATCGGCGATCATGGCGGTGAGCTTCTCCGTCACGACCTCGCGAAGCGCCACATCGTCCTTGCGAAACATGATGCCCTGATAGCCCTTGGCGAAGGCTTCGCCAACGACGCGATATTTTCCGGGCTCCTGCGTTTGCGCATAAGGCAGCGTCTCGCTGCCCTGCACAGCCGCATCGATGCGGCCCTGCTTGAGCTGGTTGCGGACGTCGATCGAGTTCTCGCCTGGCACGTATTGAATGGCCGGTTTGCCGGCCGCCTCGCAGTTCTGCTTGCTCCACTTCTCGATCTCGACCGGAAAACTGGTGCTGCGCGTGGTGCCGACCTTCCTGCCGCAGAGATCGGTCGCCGCCTTCGCCTCGCTCTCTGTCATCACGAAGAACTGCGGGCCGGTGGTCAGATAATCGACGAAATCGGCGGTCTCGCGTCGCGAGGCGCGGTCGGAGATGCCGGAGAGAATGAAATCGGCGCGCTTGGTCTGGAGCGATGGGATCAACTCGGCGAACGGCGTCTCGCTCCAGACGATCTTCAGGCCGCCAAGCCGCTTGGCGAGTTCGTTCGCAAGATCAACGTCGAGCCCGACGAGTTCGCTGGTCGCGGGATCGCGGTATTCCATCGGCGCATAGGTGGAGTTGACGGTGAGCTTCAACGTGCCCGCTTGCTTGAACTCCGCGGGAAGCTCGGCGGCCCCTGCGGAGGCGAGGGCGGCCAGCGTGGCAAGACCGAGAGAAAGTGAAAGGCGTGTCATGTCAGTTCCTTTGCCAATCTTTTCCGTTGCCGGCACCGTGCCATGGTCAGTCAGCGTCGAGGACCGCGGGCTCGATGACGCCGGCGCGCTCGGTGAGGACCCTGTATTGCTCCGGCCGCCGGTGAGCGGCGAAATTGAACATCTTGTCCTTGCCCTGGCGGCAGAGGTCGAGATCGACGTCCGCGACGATCACCTCGTCGGTCAGCGTTGCGGCCTGCGCGACGATGCAGCCATTGGGGTCGACGATGCAGGAGCCGCCGATCAGCCCCGAGCCGTCCTCCTCGCCGGCCTTGGCGACCGAGATCGCCCAGGTGGCGTTCATGTAGGCGTTGGCCTGCGTCACCAGCGTCGAGTGGAAGGTACGCAAGGAGGCGTCTTCGGTGACGCCGCCATTGGGATCGTAGGCGGCCGAATTGTAGCCGATGCAGACGAGCTCGACGCCTTGCAAGCCGAGCACGCGCCAGGATTCCGGCCAACGGCGATCGTTGCAGATCATCATGCCCATGATCGCATGGGCCCAGGCCGAGCCGGCGCGGAATGCGGGAAAGCCAAGGTCGCCATAGTCGAAATAGCGCTTCTCGAGTTGCTGGTAGCGCGCGCCCGGGCGCGGCTCGACCGAGCCCGGCAGATGCACCTTGCGATAGCGGCCGAGAATATCGCCGTCGCGGTCCACCAGGATGGCGCAATTGTAGCGACGTCCATCCGGCGTCAGCTCGGCATAGCCGACATAGAAGCCGACGCGCAGCGCACGCGCGCGGTCGAACAGTTTTGCCACGGCCGGATTCGGAATGCTGCGCTCGAAATATTGGTCGAGCGCGTCGCCCTCCAGCAGCCAGCGTGGGAAGAAGGTGGTGAAGGCAAGCTCGGGAAATACCACGAGGCTCGCGCCGCGGCCAGCCGCCTCCTCGAGCAGCGCGAGCATCCGCCCAAGCGTATGCTCACGCGCGTCTGCTTTTTGCGTCGGCCCCATCTGGGCCGCGGCGGCGCGAAGGACACGAACCAAGATTGCCTCCAATCTGTGCGCAATGCTGCCTCAATGGGCGAATGAACCCTTTGATCCAGCGTGCAAATCCGCTGCCATTAGGCGCAAGCGGGGCTGCAGAAGCAATTCATCGTGCTATGATCTTTTGGCCCTGAGTATAATCGGCAGTGATATGAACCTGCGCCAGCTCGAGATCCTGCGTGCCGTCATCCGCCATCGCACCACGGTAGCGGCGGCCGACGAACTGGCGCTGTCGCAGCCCGCCGTCAGCAACGCGCTGAAGGCGATGGAAGCGCAGGCAGGCTTTGCGCTGTTCGAGCGCGTCAACAACCGGCTGTTTCCGACCGCGGAAGCCATGGCGCTCTACAAGGAGAGCGAGGCGATCTTCGCGCTGCACGCCAAGCTCGAGAACCGCGTCCGCGATCTGCGCGAGAACCGCTCCGGCCATCTCGCCATCGTGGCGACGCCGCCGCTCGCCTACAGCATCATTCCGTCCGCACTGTCGGGCTTCCTGCGCCGGCGGCCCGAGACGCGGGTATTTTTCGACGTGCGGCGCTATGAGGGCATCATCGAGGGCGTGCTCAGCCGTGTCGCCGAACTCGGCTTCGCGCTCGGGCTGACGCATCATCCCGGCATCGCACATGAGGTCGTGCATACCGGCGAAATGGTGTGCGTGATGCCGCCGCAGCATCCGCTCGCGGAACGGCCCGTCATCTCGGCCTCGGACCTGTCCCGCCTGCCCTTCATCGGGCTCGAACGTGGCACGCGGCTCGGCGAGGCCGTGCGGGACAGCTTTGCCCGTGCCGGCGCGCCGTTCCAGCCGACTGTCGAGGTGCGCTATTGCAACACGGCCTGCGTGCTCGCCGCCGCCGGTGTCGGCGCGGCGGTCGTCGACCCCTTCTCGCCACGGCAGAACGGCGGCCACGGCCTCGTCGTCCGGCCGTTCACGCCGACGACGCGTGCGGTGGCCTACATGCTGTGGTCGGAAGCCGAACCGCTGTCGCGGCTGGCAAAGGCCTTTCTCAGCGAGGTCCGCGAGCAAAGCGCATCGCTGGAGACCGCGACGCCACACGAATACAAGGCAGGGAGCGACTGAGCTTGCACCCCCGCGCGCAACCTCTTACCTGATGGCATATGGCACGCATCACCATCATCGAGACGGGGCAGGTCCCGCAAAAATATCGTGAGCGCCACGGCTCTTTTCCGGACATGTTCGAGCGCATGGTCCGCGCCGAGGATCCCACGGCCACGATCGACATCGTCAGCATTCCGAATGGCGATGCGCTTCCCGACCCCGACAAGGTCGAGGCCATCCTGATCACCGGCGCGGCCGCCGGCGTCTATGACGGACTCGACTGGATCGCACCGCTCGAGAATTTCGTCCGCAAGGCTTACGCCAACAACACACCGATGGTCGGCGTCTGCTTCGGCCATCAACTGATCGCCCAGGCGCTCGGCGGCACCGTCCGCAAGTCGGAGAAGGGCTGGAGCATCGGCCGGCACGTCTATCGGGTGCTGCCGGAGAACGGTGTCCTCGACGGCGACGCGGTCGCGATCGCCGCCTCACATCAGGACCAGGTGATCGAGCCGCCGAACGACGCGCTGACGATTCTCTCCTCCGACTTCACCCCGCATGCCGGCCTGCTCTACGCCAATGGCACGACGCTGTCGGTGCAACCGCATCCGGAGTTCGACGTGGATTTTGCGCAGGTGTGCTGCGAGCTGCGCGACGGCAAAGCGCCAGATGATGTCGTTGCGACGGCGAAGGCGTCGCTGGCCGAGCCGCTGGACAACGCGAAGCTGGGTGGAGCGATTACGCGATTTCTGGCGCGGCGCTGAGAATTCACCTCGCCCCACTTGCGGGGAGAGGGAGAGAAGCAGCTCAGAACGGGCTCTCCCCCAGCCCCACAACATCCGCCGGCCGCGGCCCAGGCGCTGCCCAGTGAAACCGGCGATCCTTCTCCGCAATCATGATGTCATTGATGGAGGCTTCTCGCCGCTTCATCAAGCCATGCTCGTCGAACTCCCACTGCTCGTTGCCGTAGGAGCGATACCACTGGCCCGACGCATCGTGCCATTCGTACTGGAAGCGCACCGCGATGCGGTTGCCGTCGAAGGCCCAGAGGTCCTTGATCAGCCGGTAGTCGTGCTCCTTCTCCCATTTGCGGGTGAGGAATGCGACGATGGCTTCGCGGCCCTGGAATACTTCCGAGCGATTGCGCCAGCGGCTGTCCTCGGTATAGGCCAGCGACACACGCGCCGGATCACGCGAATTCCAGGCGTCCTCGGCCATTCGCGCTTTTTGCGCGGCAGTTTCACGGGTGAACGGCGGAAGCGGCGGGCGCGACATGGAAGCCTCATCGGTTGGCGGGAGTGCAATCTATCGCCGCGCGCGGGGGAGTCGAGGGGCCGTCCGCTATCGCCCGATCACGAAATCAGATCAGCCTTCATCAAGGCTCGGATCGATTTCGGGATGGGCTGGGCGCGGCCACCGCTGATGAAGGCGACGCGCACCTCGGCCTTCACCAGCACGTCCACGCCGCGCCGCACCTCCTGCGCCAGCATGATGGATGCGCCTTTCACCGCGATCGGCCAGGTCACGATGTCGAGCACGTCATCCATCCGCGCCGGCTTGAGGAAGTCCAGATGCATCGAGCGGACGACGAAGGCGAAGCTCGAATCCTCCGTCGCGGCCTGCTCGAACAGCGCCTGCTGCTCGGCGCCCATCAGCCGCAAATGATTGGTGCGCCCGCGCTCCATGAAGCGCAGATAATTGGCGTGATAGACGATGCCGGAAAACTCTGGTTTGACGATATCGCAACAGGATACCAACTGCTTGATTTCGTTGGGGCGCTGGAGGGCGATAGCGTGAACAAGCGTAGATTTTTCTACGTCCCTTTCATGGCGGGCCGCAGCGCCTTCGGGATCAGCTTCAGTGTTCAGCTAGCTCGCCTCGAGAGAAATGTCAGCCCGGCGAGCATAGCGGCCCGAAGGGGCATGCGGGACGCGTGCAGCGACAACACCGGCGTTTGAGCGGCACGCGGGAACGGGGCAGCAATAACGCTCGCCACATGCGAGCTCGTTTTCCGAGTGCCCCCGGCGAGGAGCACTTTATGTCTTGCGCGAGGCATCGTCATCCGAAGGGCCGAGACAGGATGGCTCGGCAAGCTGGCTCATAGAGCCCCGTCCGCGGAGCGGACGCGCCCACAACCTAATCAGGCCCGTACTTGCGCCATGGGCGAAAACCGCGGCACTTATGAGCCTGAATTCGGGAAATCTTATCGCGGACCTCACACCACTGACCCACATTAAGAACGTGTGCGGTTGTTTGCGTGAGAGTTTCCGGGTTCGTTGCTCCGTCGGTGCCGCCTGACAGAAAGCCCAACCGATCGCTCCTGCATTGACGGTTTCATCCGCGGAGCCGGAGCAGGACTGGCGTGTATCGTACTCCGTCAACCAGCTCCATGGTGTGGCCGGAATGGTCGACGAACAGCTTCTCGCCGGCCACAGGATGGGCTTGAGGAGGCCGGCCCAATCCTTGTAGCGTTCGCAAAACCACGAATAGCTGAAGCAGTCGGAGTTAGGCCAAAGACCAAAGTAGCCGGGTTGCAGACTGTCAGCGGTGCGCGCCTCCTGGTTACCCCGATCGCAATCGCTGAAATAGCGATCACGATCTGCTGGAAACGGTGATCACGATGCTCTGGAATGGGCGATCACGATGGCTTGGAATCCGTGATCACGAACGGCTGGAACACGCACATACCGGGCGCCCCGTCGACCTACCACGCTACTAGCGTCGCGAAGTGGAGCGATGCCGTCAAGCTGTCGGGTGCGCGACAGGCAGGACACCGCGCTGATCTACGCTCGCAAGCGAAGGGGCAGGTCAAGCAGTTGGAGAGATCTGCAATGCCGCAACCTGACGCAGCGTTTGATTCACGCATTTCTTCCAGCGCCAATGTTGCGATGCAGTTACAGCAATTTGCGTGCACGTTGTTAAGACGCACCAGGCACGGGGGCACTCAAGACATGGGAATAGAAATGAAGAACTTGTTGCTTATGACAGTCAGTACGGTGGCGCTTGCTGCGGTGGCCCCCGCATTCAGTGCTGATCTGCCTACGCAACCCATCAGCCCTCTCTACACCACCGCTCCGGGACCTGTCGCGGCTGCAATCTACGATTGGAGTGCTTACTATTTCGGCGTGAACGGTGGTTTGAGCTCAGGCGCGAGTTGTTGGGAGTACCTTGGCAGCACGCCCGAGGGCTGTCATCATCCGACAGGCGGTACCGTGGGCCTCCAGATCGGCTATCGATGGCAGATGGGCCAGATCGTGCTGGGTGTTGAGGGCCAG
Organism: Bradyrhizobium sp. Kon10; assembly: GCF_055807395.1. Classification (NCBI taxonomy): domain Bacteria; kingdom Pseudomonadati; phylum Pseudomonadota; class Alphaproteobacteria; order Hyphomicrobiales; family Nitrobacteraceae; genus Bradyrhizobium; species Bradyrhizobium sp. Kon10. Next base: position 216,908 of record NZ_JBVVOZ010000011.1, read on the forward strand.
GGCAACTGGGCTGATTTGACCGGGTCCAATCACAGCATCGCGTTTGCCGATACTACCAACCAGACTAAGATTGACGCGTTCGGTCTCATGACGGGGCAGATTGGTTATGCCTTCGGGAACAACGTACTTTACGGCAAAGGCGGCGCCGCAGTCACGAGCAACATCCATCAGATCAGCTCGACCGTGGCAGGAGCCGCTAGGAAAAGTGACGTTCTTTGGGGTGGTGCGTTGGGGGTCGGATTCGAGCACGGCCTCGCACCGAACTGGACGGTGGGCTTCGAGTACGACCACCTGTTCTTCCAGCCCCGCACGGAGAAATTCAGCGGGAACATTGGTGGGGCCGATCGCATCCGCGAGGGTCTCGATCTTATCACGGTACGGGTCAACTATAAGTTTGGCGGTCCGATTCTCCTTAAATATTGATCCGTAGTTGTGTCGATGGCCCCGGCCCAGCCGGGGCCATTTGAAGGAAAGTATGGCCCGCTCAGAGCCCGGCCATTCAGGCAATTCGGACGTGAGATTCAAGCGCCGCCTGCGCGATCCCGGCCCTTCGCCTTTCGCTGGCCTGCGACCCGATTACGGCTGACTTTCGGTGTCGAGTGTGCTCAGCGCTGAGCCGGCGGTTCCCCGCCAAGTGCTGCCGAGCTTGCCGTCCGGAGACGGAGGCGCTTACCCTGGCAAGGCGGCAGCCGCAAGCCAAGCAGTATCATTCCCGCGGCATCGACGCAGGTTCCGAGCTCGTCGCCCTTGCGACTACCCCTGTCCACAGGCAGACGAGATCGTCGAACACAGCTGCCTCCGCTGAGGCGGCCACGGCAAGATCCGCCTGCAAGCGTTGAGGACATAATAGATCGGCTCATCCGCGTCTGTCGCGAACCCGGACGATCGGCAGCTCGGCTTTCCAACATCTCACCGGCACGTCCGATCTTTCGGATCACTCGGCCTCGCCTGCTTCGGCTACTAGCGGCAACCGAGCAGGCGAGCACCCTGCCCTCCGACATCGCCGACATCGCACGCGAAGCGCCGATGCGGATCGAGGAGAAATCATCTGTGCCGCGGGCGGGACGCAACGACGTCAGTGACAGCCGCGGACGCGGGCGACCTCATGATGAAGCAAGGCGGCATCCACAGCAGGACTGACCCGAGTTTCTCCAGGACGCCATAACCCTCGCGCTCAGATGGCATCGCTGCCGGGCGCAAGCTCCATGGCCGGCAGACCTCTAATCTCGCGTCGCCTTGCAACCCGCCGAAACCCAGGCGGTCAGCCACGCCGGAGCGCGGGGAATAGGTTTGGAGTTCATTCTCGGTCCTTCACACCTCGAAGGGGGTTCTGCAGTTCGCACCCGTAGCAAGCACGACAGGATTCCTGCAGAGTCCGTAGCGCGAGACGCGTCAAGACAGTTGGATCCGTTGGATCCAAGTGACCTTGTGCGGCCAGAGCTAATACCTTTTCGGCGAGGCACGCCTTCAACGAAGACGTCCGGTTTGCTTCGGGCACCATCCCGATCGCATCGTCCAGAACACCTCGCAACAAAGCGCATAGTTTGGTTTTCGGTGTCATGCCGCCAATCCAAAAACAACGGAGATCTGGCCGACCTCGGCTCCGGCCCGCCTGGCCGGTGGCCCCCGGAAAGCCATGCGGAATAAACCTTCTTCCCTCCAGGGAGCGGGGGGAATAAGGGAGACGGCCGAGCCTACAAGTACAAGAGCTAGGTTTCGGTAATGTGACAGTTCGTGCTCCGCTCATTCTGGATGCATGACAGCTTAAGAAAGCATCCGGCGGATAGGACCTTTGGTTTTCAAGTCAGCGCTTGCTGACGCTATCAACAAAAGTTCGTAACATTTGGTGAGGATCGCCGAGCCGTGAATTGGGCAGCCTTAGTGGATTGCTTGTTCCGATCGCGCCAATTCCAGCTTAGGAGTTCGTCGCGCCTTTGAGCCGGATGTGCGGCGCGGTTGCTATAGTCGGCGAGCCACGCTTGTGAATCCACTCTGTTCAATCTGGCGGTCATGTTCACGGTCAGAGCTCCGGCTCGGCGGAAACGGATTGGTCCGCAGCCTCAGAGTTGTCACATCCCAGTTCTGGTAGTTGAAACGCGACGCAACATCATCTTGAACTCTTCTGGCACGGTTCACAGTTGAGCTTACGAGTGATAAGAATTTCTCTTCGAGATCATTTCGGCGTGCTCCGGCCAGCCCAGCTTGTCGCCGTCCAGGATCGCTGGTTCGAGTGGCTCGATATTCGCACCCAAACTTTCGCCCAGCTGCGCGATCCAGTGACGCTAGAACGAGCTTGGGTGCCACTGGGCTCGATTACCGTTCCGCCAGAACCAGAATGGACACCGACACATCCGGCGGTCACCATGGCTCACCGCCCCACGTAATGTCCCCTGTTTAGCACCGTATTCCACGGAGCGGATCAAGTTTGAAACATCCCCGCGTGGTCGTTCTGGCGTAGTCAGTCAGTGTCCAGTACCATGTGCGACACGATTATGATCGCTCGCGGGACAACGCCGTTGAGGCGTGTCTGACTCACACTGTCGAACTTACGACACGCTGGTACTTATTTGTAAAGCTAGGCGGTGTGGACCCTGAGAACCCATTTCCAGGAGCAAATCAGATTTATGGCTGTTTTCTCGGAGCAAGTCTTCGGTGTCATGAACCCGCTGGCTCGACCGCAGGTCGAACGCGATGCGGCTGCTTTGTAGCTTACCCGCGGCGGCTGTAATGGCCGCTACAGCCATCCGCCGCCCCTTTGCCTCAGTCCGCGCGCTGCAACAGCGCGCTAGCCGTCATCCACAACAACACGTCACGGGGGTTCCGATATGCAGTTACTAAGTTTCTCCACGCCGAGCGCCATTCTCTCGAGTGCCCCTTCTCACAACTTAAGCAATTCAGCAGCGTTGCAACCGATTGACACGGAACGGAAGGTCAGGTGTCCGTCAACTCCTCTACAGCTATAGGAATCATGTGGCTTGCTTCCTTATATGTCTCGATCGACGGCAGTGGCTCCCCGTGGAGCTTTGATTCAAAGCTCCGCAGCCGCTGATAGATCGAGATCAGTTCGACAATCGTGCTCCACGAGTTGACGAGATACTGAAACGAGGTTCGCACTTGCGTGAATGCGTTGAGGATTTGATTCATCGCGCCGAGGGTGATCTTGCCTGCGATGATCGTGGGCGCGAGCAGGAGGTAAGGAAATATGACGTCAGTCTGCAAATAGACGATCCGGCCGATATTGAAGTACATGAAGTTCAGATAGAGCCGGAAGTAATTCCTGCGAATGTCGCTAAACAGCACGCTTAATGTCGGAGCATTGGCACGCGCCGCATCATCCTCGCCGAGCACCAGCTCCTTGCGATAGGCCGCTTCGACCCGCTGGTTGAAAAATTCGATTCCGGGCAGACGGATGCCGATAAGCGCGAGAACGCCGGGCGGCGAACACCAGCGGATAAGGAATCGAGCCGAGCAGAGGCAGCTCCGTGATGTTACTGGACAGCCTCACCAGAACCGGCAGGAAGGCCAACAGCGTCAGCATCGCGCTGATGAGATTGACGCCTAGACCTTCCATGGTGCTGGCAAAGCGCATGGTGTCTTCCTGGACACGCTGGGAGGCGCCTTCTATCGTGCGCAGCCGTGGCCAGTTGGCGACATAGAAATCGTTCATCGCCGTGCGCCAGCGGAAGATGTAGTGGCTGACGAAAAATCGTGTCATCACGCCGACCACGACGGCCACGAGCGCGATGCCGGCAAAGGTCGACAATTCGTTGTAGAACTGCTCAACCGTGACCGGCGCCGACTTCGAAAGCGCAGCCTGGATCATGTCGTAGAACGGTCCATACCAGCTGTTGATCGCGACCGAGACCTGGACCTGAAAGTAAGAGGTGAACAGAATCAGCGCGGAGCCAAGAATGGACCACGTCGCCCAGGGATGCGGGGCAAATAACATCCATGCCGCCGCGAACACCGTAACGGCCAGCGCAAAATAGAGATCAAACCACAGCGCCGAGGCCGACCAGAACGTCGCAAGCCC